>CBDUCW010000111.1:0-7192 GCA_965365745.1 uncultured Trueperaceae bacterium | reverse complement strand
GCTCGCCGCCCGCTGCTACGGTCGCGCTGCTGCCCCCGCTGCGCATGGGCGAGCTGATGCGCCGGGTACGGGAGCTGGCCGCCGTGGACGTCGCCGGAATCGCGCTCGACCTCACCCGTCTGGCCCACACGCCGCCCTTCGGCGACGTCCCCTGGAACCCGCGCCACCGCGACGAGCTCGCCGAGCTCCGGGCCGCGGCCGGTGCCCCCCTGTGGCTGGTCGGCGTCGGGAGCACCGCCGACGCCGAGGTGGCGGCCGAGGCCGGGCTCGAGGGCATCGTCGTGCACAGCGGCGCGGCCTCGCACCTCGGCGGCCCGTCGACGGTGGCGATCCTGCCCGAGATCCTCGACGCCGTCGCCGGCATGATCGGCGTCTACGCCGGCGGGCCCGTGCGCACCGGCATCGACGTGTTCCGCTACCTCGCGGTCGGCGCCGAAGCGGTCATGGTCGAGTCCGACCGCGCCCCCGCGAACCTCGAGGCCGAGCTCCACTACGCGATGCGCCACACCGGCTGCGCCGCGCTGTCGGAGATCGGCTACGAGTCGCTCTTCGCGCCGCTGTTCCGGGAGCTGTAGCGCGGTGATCGCCTCGCTCGAGGGCATCGTCGCCGAGATCGACGACGGCAGCCTCACCCTGCAGGTGGGCCCCGTCGGGGTCCACGTGCTGGCGCCCACCGCGACGCTCGCCCGCTGCAGCCCCGGGCGAACGGTGGAGCTGCACACCTACCTCGCCGTGCGCGAGGACGCGCTCACGCTCTACGGGTTCCACAGCGTCGATCTGCGGGAGCTGTTCGAGCTGCTGCTGAGCGTCAGCGGCATCGGGCCGAAGCTCGCGCTGGCCGTACTCGGCACGCTCGCGCCGCAGGTCATCGCCACCGCGGTCGCCGAGGAGGATCCCGATCTGCTGTCGGCCGCGCCGGGCGTCGGGACCCGCACCGCCGAGCGCATCATCCTCGAGCTGCGCAGCAAGCTCCCCGAGCACCTGCGCGCGGCCGGCGACGGCGCCGAGCGCCCGCGCCGCGAGCTGCGACCCGCCGCCGTCGATGCGATCGCGGCGCTGCTCGCCCTCGGGTACCGCGAGTCGCAGGTCAAACCGGCGCTGTCGAAACTGGCCGCCGACCACCCGGAGGACGAGGCCGAAGCCCTGATCCGACGCGCGTTGGCCGAGCTGCGCTGAGCGCCGTGCTCAGGCGGAGACCGGTCGGCCGGCCGCCGCCAGGGCGTCGTCCGTCGCGACGGCCTCGAGCTCGAGCGCCGCAGCCACGCCGGCGTGCGTCAGCATGCCGCCCAAGGTGTTGAGGCCCCGGCGCAGCACCGGGTCCTTGGCGAGCGCGGCCAAGCCTTCGCGCGCGAGCCGCCGCGCGAACGGCAGCGTCTGGTAGCTGAGCGCCCGGGTGCTGGTATTGGGCACGGCGCCGGGCATGTTGGCGACGCAGTAGTGCACGATGCCGTCGACGACGAAGGTGGGCTCGTCGTGGGTGGTGGGCCGGCTCGTCTCGATGCAGCCACCCTGATCGACCGCCACGTCGACGATGACGCTGCCCGGTCGCATGCTCGCCAGCATGCCGCGGTCGACGAGCTGCGGCGCGCGAGCGCCCGGCACGAGGACGGCGCCGATCACCAGGTCGGCCTCGGCCACGGCGTGGGCGACCGTGCCCGGGTTCGACATCAGCGTGGCGATGCGACCGTCGAAGACGTCGTCGAGGTACTGCAGGCGTCGGTGCTGGATGTCGAGCAGCGTCACCCGGGCCCCCAGCCCGAGGGCGATCTTCGCCGCGTTCGTCCCGACCGTGCCGCCGCCGAGCACGACCACGTCGCCCGGGGTCACCCCGGGGACGCCGCCGAGGAGCACGCCGCGTCCGCCGAGGTGGGCGGCGAGGTGCGCCGCGCCGACCTGGGGCGCCATGCGGCCCGCGACCTCGCTCATCGGCGTGAGCAGCGGGAGGGCCCCGTCGTCGCTCTGGACCGTCTCGTAGGCGATCGCCGTGGTGCCCGAGGCCAGAAGCGCTTCGGTGAGGGGGCGCGCGGCGGCGAGGTGCAGGAAGGTGAAGAGGGTGAGGTCGTCGCGCAGGTAGCCGAACTCCGCCTCGATCGGTTCCTTGACCTTGAGCACGAGCGGTTGCGCCCAGGCCTCGGCCGCATCGCCGACCATCGTGGCCCCCACCTCTTCGTAGCGAGCGTCGGGGTAGCCGCTCGTCGTGCCCGCGCCCCGCTCGACGACGACGCGGTGACCGTCGCCCACCAGGCTACGAACCACGCCGGGCGTCGCGGCGATGCGTGCCTCCTGCGGCTTGATCTCCTTGGGAATGCCGATATCCATGGCCGGGCTCCTCGTGCTCGAGTCTAGTGCATGGCGTTGTGGAACTCGTGCAAGTTTCGCATGGCGGGCGAGGATCGTGCCTAGGTTTCGTCCGGAGCGTGCCACACCCGCCGGAGGTTCATCCTCGGAGCGGCCGCATCGCCGGTGGGCTCGGCGACAGCCACGAGATGCCCCTCGGGATCGATGAACTGCACCCGTCCCGGCAGCGCGAGCGCGAGCCGCTGCCCGAGACGAACGCGCCGCGCCTGCTCGGCGTCGAGCTCGATCCGGGGCAGGGGCAGGGCGTCGCTGGGCGCGAGGCCCGGATGCTCGCCGAGCTCCTCGAGCGGCGTCGTGTGCTCGAGGCCGATGGCGCCCGCCCGCGTGCGCACCAGGCCGGCGAGGTGGGCCGGGACGCCGAGGGCCGCGCCGAGGTCCCGCGCGAAGGCACGAATGTAGGTGCCGGACCGCACCCGGAGGGCGAACACGGCCACGGGCAACGGAGCGAGCCGCGGGGGGAGGGACAGCGGGAGGGTGGCGACGCCGTCGGGAGCGTCGGCATGCGCGCCGGCATCGGGCGCCGCGTCGGGCCAAACGGGGCGCCAGCCGCCGTCGCCGCGCACCAGGCCGGTCGCCCGCGGCGCGTCCGAGGGGCGCAGCGCCAGGAGGTCGATCGCCGCGTAGCCCGCAGGGCGCGCCTCGAGCTCGAGGTCGTCGCCGGCGCGGGCCGCCTCGTAGCCCTTGACGCCGCCCCGCTTGACGGCCGAGTAGGCGGGGGGCACCTGGGTCTCGAGCGCGAGGAACGGCGGCACGGCGGCCTCGATCGCGTCGACGTCGATCGCGTCGAGGGCGCCGCCCTCGACGCGATCCTCGATCGGCCCCTCCGCGTCGAGCGTCGGCGTCGACGCGCCGAGGGCGACCCAGGCCAGGTAGCTCTTGTCGACGCCGGTCAGGTACGGCGACAGCTTGGTCGAGGCCTCGCTGAGCAGGACGAGCACGCCGCTCGCGAGCGGGTCGAGCGTGCCGGCGTGGCCCACCTTGCGCGTGCCGAGGCGACGCCGCGCCTGCGCCACGACGTCGTGCGACGTAGGGCCGAGCGGTTTGTCGACGGGGAAGACCGGCACGGCGCGCATCATACTCGGGGCCACGGCGGCGGCCCGCGCGCGATTCGGCGGCATCGGGCCGGCCGAGCGCCGGGCGCGGCGTGCCGTCGGTAGACTTCCGCATGCCACGTGCGATCCGGTCGGTTCGGCTTCGGCGCGGTGCGCCGGCCGGCCCGCGGCGCGCACGCTCGGGGTGCCGTGGGTTCGGCCCGTGCGACCGACGCGCGCGCATCGCTCGAGGCGTCGCGCTCGTGCTGATCGTCGCGACGCTCGCCTGGGCGGGAGCGTCGGGAGGGGCGGCCGGACCGGCGCGCTCCGCCGCCTGGGAGGTGGCCACGCCCCGGGTCCGCGTGCTCTACCCGAGCCCCGACCTCGAGGCCTACGCCCGACGCGTCGCCGCCACCGCCGATGCGGTCTGGCTCGCGCTGGCCGAGCGGTTCGCGGTGACGCCGCGCCCGCTGATCCTCACGCTGGACGACGACACCGACGCGTTCAACGCGATCGCCACGGTCGAGCCGCGGCGGGGGGCGGCGCTGCGCGCCGTGTTCCCGGTGGCGGCCGAGGTCGGCCGCGACGCCGCCGATCCGCTGCGGCTCCTGCTGGTGCACGAGCTCGCGCACGTGCTGCAGCTCGACTTCGACCGCCTGTCGGCTCGCGACGGCGACGCCGGGCGCCTGCGGCTCGGACTCGTCGGCGAAGGGATCGCGGCGGGCGTCCCGATGTGGTTTCTCGAGGGCTTCGCGACGTGGCTCGAATCCGACGCCGGACCGGGCGGTCGGCTCGCGAGCCCTCGCACGCTCGGGCTCGTGCGGGCGCTGGCCGTCGAGCCCGACGCGTGGCCCTCCCTGGACGCCCTCGCACGGACCGGCTTCGACGCATGGCCCGGGGGCGAAGCCCGCTACCTGCTGGGCGCGCAGATGGTGGAGGCGATGGTCGCCCGCCACGGCGAGGACGCGCTCCGGCGCCTGCTCGCCGAACTCGCCCGGAGCGCGCCGTTCGCCAGCTTCCCCGCCGCCTGGCGGGCAGCCGGCGGCGACGACCTCGATGCACTGTGGGCCGGCGTGGCCGAGGGTTACGCCCGCGAGGCGCGCGCCGCCGCGCGGATCGCCGACGCCTGGGCTCCCCACGACCGCGCTGCCGGCGATGCCGCGCCCTCCGGCTGGCACGGGTCGGGGGAGCGGGTCGCAGGCGGTGGGCGCACGGCGCACCCCGCGCTCGCACCGGGCGGCGACCGCCTCGCCTGGGCGGCGGGCGACGGCACGATCCGCGTGGCCTCCGTGACGCCCGACGGCGTGGGCGACGCCCGCGTGCTCGCCCGCGATCGCTCCGTCACCGGGCTCGCGTGGGCCGACGCCGCCACCCTGATCGCCACGGCCTACCTGCCCGTCGGCGGCGGGGCGCGGGCCGAGATGCTCGCGATCGATGCGGCGACCGGCGCCGTCACGTGGCAGTCCGAAGGTGCGCAGGCCTGGGCCGCGCGCGCCGACCCGTGGCGCGCCGGGTGCCTGCTGTTCGTCCGCGATCGCGGTCCGCGCGGCAGCGCGCTCGCGCGCGCCTGCCCCGGCATCGCGGAGGGAGCCGCGATCGCCACCGTGTGGACGCCGCCCGCGGGCCTCCGCCTGGTCGATCTCGCCACGCATCCGACCCGCGGCGCCGCGCTCGCCGTGTGGGGCGGCGGCGAGACGCGGCTGGCGCACCTCCCGGAGCCGAGCGCCGAGCTGCGCTGGCTGACAGGGGCCGCGGCGGACGTCCGCCACCCCGTCTGGACCGCCGACGGCGGGCTCCGCCTCGCGACCGACGCGCTCGGCGTCTGGGAGGTCGTCGAGCTCGAGCTCGACGCCTCGGGTCCGGCGGCCGTGCGCGCCCTCACGCGGAGCGTCGGCGGCACCGATCAGCCGACGGCGGGGCGCTTCGCGCGTCGCCTCGAGGCCGACGGCTATGCGCTGATCGCGCTTCCCCGGCGGGCCGCCCCCGGCGCGCAGGTCGACGACGCGTTGGCGCTCGACGCACAGGACGGAAGACCGGCCGCACCGACGGGGGCGTCCGCCGGCGTCGATGCCGCCGTCGCCCGTCTTCTGAGAGAGCCCGGACCGCCCCCGCCCGAACGAGCGGCAGCGGGCGTCCCCGGCGCCGCACGCGGCCTCGCGGCCGGCGACGAGCTGGCTCTCTACGGCTGGCTCCCCACGACCGCGACGTGGACCGGCGCCGGTCCGGCGGCCGAAGTCACCGCCTTCGGCCAGGACGTGCTCGGACGACGCGGCCTGCGGCTCGTCGCCGGGCTCGATCCGTCGCGCCGCGGGCCGCTGGGCCCGTGGTGGGCGTACGCCGAGGCCGACACCGACCCCGTGGCCTCGGTTCGAACGCCCCTGCCGTGGTCGGTCGCGGTGCGGCTCGGCGCCTGGCCCTATGCGGCCCATCGGGATCCGGAGCCGTCGATCGCCGTCGGCGCGCGGGTCGAGCTTCGGACGCGGCGCCCCGTGCGTCTCGCAGACCGCGCCGCGGTGGCCTTCGGGCACCTCGCGGTCGACGCGGTGGGGCTCGCCGGCCGCGAAGCGCCCGCCTTCGGCGTGCGGGCCTTCGCGGGCGTCAGCACGCGGCGCGGCGACGCTTGGGGGGCACCGACGCGGGGCGCGCAGGTGGCGCTGCACGCCGCCTGGCAACCGCTCGCCGGGGCGCCGCGGTCCGACGCGGCCCCCACGGCGAGCGGGGGGCTGTGGATCGAGGCCGAGGCGCACGCGCCGCTCGGCGCCATCGGTGCGGTCGCGTTCGGCGGCACGACCGCGCTGCACGCCGGGTGGCGCCCCGCCGCTCCGGTCCCGCTCGCGCTCGAGGGGGCGGCGGCCGTGGCGAGCGTCACCGGGCGCCTGCGCGCGCCGCTGCGGCTCCGGGCGCTCGACGGGCTCGTCGCCGTCGAGGCGCTGCGCCTCGAGCCGTCGCTGCGCGGCTGGGTCGGAGGGGCGTCCGCGGCGACGCCAGAAGGCGATGTCGTCGCCGGCGTCGGCGCCGACCTTGGCGTGCTCGCCGACGTCGCGGTGGGCTACGGAGCGCCGCTTCGCGTCGGACTGCGCGGGGGGTGGAGCGACCGCTGGTGGATCGGCACCGAGCTCGCGCTGCCGGTCTTCTAGGGCGCGGCGCCCGAGCGGTCGAGGGCGACGTCGGAGGTGCCGAGGGCGGCGGGGTCGGCGGGATCCGGGACGCGGCGGCGGGTGCGGCCTCGACGACGCACGGGCGTCCGGCGGCGTCGGGGGCCGCAGGTAGACTCCAACCATGAGTCGACCCCTCCCAGGTCGCGCGCCGCGCCGGGCACGGCCGCGCGCTCCGATGCCCCCTCGTGCGGGGCGGCGACCGTGACCCGCGAGACGTCGTTGTTCGCGTCCCCCACGGACGAACCGCTGGCCGCGCGGATGCGGCCGCGCACCCTCGAGGAGTACGTCGGGCAGGACCACATCCTCGGACCGGGGCGCCTTCTGCGCCGCGCGATCCAGGCCGATCAGCTCTCGAGCCTGATCTTCCACGGCCCGCCCGGCACCGGCAAGACCACGCTCGCTCGCGTGATCGCGAACTCGACCAAGGCGCACTTCGAGGCGCTCAACGCCGTGCTTTCGGGCGTGAAGAACATCCGCGAGGCGGTCCGCGACGCCGACCAGCGCCGACGCATGGGGCGCCGCACGCTGCTCTTCGTCGACGAGGTGCACCGCTTCAACAAGGCGCAGCAGGACGCCCTGCTCCCCTGGGTCGAGAACGGGACCGTGGTGCTCATCGGTGCGACGACCGAAAACCCCTACTTCGAG
>CBDUCW010000110.1:0-7233 GCA_965365745.1 uncultured Trueperaceae bacterium | reverse complement strand
AGCAGCACGCCCTCGGCCCCGCGGCCGCTCCTCTCGCCTTCCTCGCTGCCGTCGGTCGTTGGCTCGCGCCAGAAGAAGTCGACGCGGGCGAGCCCGGCCGCGTCCACCGCCGCGAAGGCCGCGAGCGCGAGGCCGCGGCAGCGGTCGGCCACCGCCGCGGGCACGTCGGCGGGGATCACGAGCTGGGCCGCACCCTCGGTGTACTTCGTGTCGTAGTCGTAGAAGTCGCCGTCGAAGCGGATCTCGCCCACGGGGCTGGCCGCGGGGTCGTCGTTGCCGAGCACCGCGACCTCGAGCTCGCGCGCGCCCTCGACGCTCTCCTCGACGATCGCCCGGCGGTCGTGCTCGAAGGCGGCCGAGAGCGCGGAGATCAGAGCATCGGTCGTCGTCGCGCGGGCGATCCCGACGCTCGAGCCGAGGTTGGCGGGCTTGACGTAGCGCGGCCAGGCGAGATCGTCGAGACCGCGGGCGACCGTCTCGGGGTCGGCCTCGAATCGCGCCCGCGTCACCACCCGGTAGCCGACCTGGGGGAAGCCGCGAGCGCCGAAGACGTCCTTCATCGTGGGCTTGTCCATGGCGACGGCGCTGCCGAGCACGCCGGAGCCGACGTAGGGCACGTCCACGAGCTCGAGCAGCCCCTGGACGGTGCCGTCCTCGCCGTACGGACCGTGGAGCAGGGGGAAGACCACGTCGAAGGGGGCGACGCCCGAGGAGCGATCGAAGGCCACGAGCCCGTCGCGCCCGACGACGTCCGCCGGCGGCTCGGGAAGCCACGGGGTCACGTCGCGGTCGCCCGCGGCGGCGCCGAGCGCCCGCAGCCCCTCGTCGAAGGCGAGCCGCCGGCCGTCGCGCCCGATCACGAGGGGAATGACGTCGACCCGTCGCGCCACGGCCTCGAGGACGGACGCAGCCGACGCGAGCGAGACCTCGTGTTCGCCCGAGCGTCCGCCGCAGAGGAGGAGGACGCGACGGTTCATCGGATCCCGCGCCGGGCGCCGATCGATGCGGCCGCCGGCGGTTCGACCGGGGGTGTGCACCGCTCCGACCTTCGCGGCGCGAGTTCGCGGATGTGTAACTTACACAAATACAGCATCTCCGCCAGCGTAGGGCAGCGCGCGCCCGCGGTCAAGCCGTGCGATCGGCCGCATGCCGGTAGAAGATGGCCCTCGCATCGTCTGGCGTGTGTTGTACGGTTTGCCTGTTCCGTACCCCGTACGCTTCGGCATCCGTTTGCTGCCGACGCCGTGCCGCTCGCGCTGCGCATCGATCCAACCTACACCCGTACGAAGGAGCCTCCATGCCGTCCCGTTCCACGCCCGAGTCCGTCGACCCACCCTCCGCGCGCACCTTGGTTCGCGGTGCGGTGCGCGCGCGCCGCGCCGGCCTCCTTCGAACGCTCGCAGCGGTCGTGGCAGCCATGGTCGTGGCGGGCGCCGCGCTGGCGCAGCAAGGGGCGTTGCGCGTCGGCATCGACATCCCGGTGCAGCTGGACCCGGCGCTGGCCTCGTCCGACGCCGAGATCACCGTCCTGAACAGCATCTACGACTACCTCGTCGACGTCGATGCAGCCAACGAGATCCAGCCGCGGCTCGCGACCGCGTGGCAGGTGTCGAACGACGGCTTGGTCTACACCTTCCAGCTCGCCGAAGGCGTCGTGTTCCACGACGGGAGCGCGCTGACGGCGGACGACGTGGTGCACACCTTCGATCGCCTGCGCGATCCGGACGCCGGCTACCCGACCGCCGACCTCTACAGCAACGTCGTCTCGGTCGCGGCGACGGGCGAGCTCGAAGTGCGCTTCACGCTCGCCGAGACGAACCCGTTCTTCCTCTACGACCTCTCCGACAACCACGCCTTGATCGTCGACGACGGCACGTCCGACTACGCCAGCAGCTTCAACGGGACCGGCCCCTTCGTCGTCGACAGCTACGCCGCCGAAGATCGCATGGTGCTGCGCGCGAACCCCGACTACTTCGTGCCCGGCAAGCCCGGGGTCGCGGAGCTCGAGCTGATCTTCTTCGGCGATCAAGCCGCCGGCGTGTCGGCCATCCGCGGCGGTCAGCTCGACATCGTGCTGCGGATGCCCACGGCCCTGTTCCGCTCGCTGCAGAACGTCCGCGGCATCACCCCGATCCAGGTCGCGACCAACGGCTACGACCTGGTGCGTCTGCGGACCGACCGGCCGCCCGGCGACGATCCGCGGGTCGTCGAAGCGCTCAAGCGTTCCATCGACCGCGCCGTGATTCGCGACGTCGTCGCCGAAGGCTTCGCCGCCGCCGGCTACGACAATCCGATCGGACCGCTCTACGAGGCCTACCACCTCGAGAGCCCCGGCATCCCCGCCTACGACCCCGCGCGGGCGCGCGAGCTGCTCGCGGAGGCGGGGTACGGCGACGGCCTCGAGCTCGAACTGTTCACGCCCGACAGCGGCGATCGGCCCGCGCTCGCCCAGGTCCTGCAGCAGCAGCTCGCCGACGGCGGATTCGACGTCACGATCCGGGTCGTGCCCGAGGGCGTGTACTACAGCGATGCGCCGAACAACTGGCTGGACGCGACCTTCGGGATCACCGGCTGGGGGTCGCGCCCCGTCCCGCAGTTCTATCTCGACGTCGCCGTCGCCTGCGACGCCGTCTGGAACGAGGCGCACTACTGCGACGAGCGGGTCGACGCGCTGATCGAGCTGGCCAGCACCACGCTCGACGAGCAGGCCCGCGTGGAGGCCTACGACGAGATCCAACGGATCCTCGCTGCCGAGGGGCCGTACGTCATCCCCTACTTCTTCGCGCAGTTCGCCGCCGCGGGCGACGACGTGCAGGGGCTCGAGGTCAAGGCCTTTCCGGGGCGCACCGACCTCGCGGCCGTGACCCTCGAGTGAGCCGAGCCGGGGTCGATCGCACGGTGCCCGCCCCGGGGCGCCCGGGGCCGAGGCCACCGACCCCTTGAGTACCTCGGCCCCGAGCACGGCGACGTCGACGCGCCGATCCCGCCCCGTGCGCGGGATCGGCGCGCTGCGTCGGCTGTTCGCGCGGCCGAGCTCCGCCGTGGGCACCGGGGTCGTCCTCGTATTCCTTCTGCTCGTCGCGTTGGGGCCGTGGGTGGCCCCGTACGCGCCCACCGAGCAGATCTTCGCCGACCGCTCGGCGCCGCCGAGCGCCGCGCACTGGTTCGGGACCGACAACCTGGGGCGCGACGTGTTGAGCCGCGTCGTCGCCGGCGCGCGCGACATCTTCGGGCTGGCGGGCTTCGGTACCGCGGTCGCGGTCCTGCTCGGGAGCCTCGTCGGACTCGTCGCAACGTTCCGCGGCGGGTGGCTCGAGGAGATCGTGTTCCGGCTCTTCGACAGCCTCCTGGCCATGCCGGCGCTGCTCCTCGCGCTCGTCCTGCTCGGAGCGGTCGGCCCGTCGCGGAACAGCGTTCTCATCGTCATCGCCGTCGCCTACACGCCGATCGTCGCGCGGGTCGTGCGATCCGTGGTGCTCGACACCAAGACCGCGCAGTACGTCGAGGCGGCCCGGATGCGCGGCGAGTCGACCGCCTGGATCGTCGGCCGGGAGATCCTGCCCTCGGTGCTGCCGGCGCTGGCCGTGGAGTCGGCGCTGCGCTTCAGCTACGCGATCTTCCTGGTGGCTTCGCTCGGCTTCCTCGGCGTGGGGGTGCAGCCGCCGAACCCCGACTGGGGGCTGATGGTGTCCGAGGCGCGCGACCACGTGTTCCTCAATCCGTGGGCGCTGTACTTCCCGGCGGGAGCGATCAGCCTGCTCGTGGTCGCCACGAACCTCATGGCCGACGGGCTCAAGCGGGTTCTGCAGGTGGGGGATGCCCGATGACGCGGACCGCGGTGGGGGCGTCGGCGTGAGCGCCGTCCTCGAGTTCGACGGCGCGACGGTGGGCTACCGGAGCGGCGGCCGGTGGCTCGACGCGATCCGGAACGTGACGCTGCGCATCGAGCCCGGCCAGACCTACGGCTTGGTCGGCGAGTCGGGCAGCGGCAAGTCGACGCTCGCACTCGCCGGCCTGCGCTACCTGCCCGAGAACGGGCGCCTGCGAGAGGGCGCGGTGCGGCTCGAGGGCCACGACCTCTACGCGCTCGACCGATCGGCGCTGCGGCGCCTCTGGCGCGACCGCGTCGCCCTGGTACCGCAGGATCCGCTGCCCAGCCTGAACCCGTCGCAGACGATCGGGCGGCAGGTGCAGGAAGCGCTCGCGCCCGAGCGCCGCCGGCGTCGGGCCGAAGGAGCCGCCCTCGACCGCCTGGCGGAGGTCGGGCTGTCCGACCCCGAACGCACGGCGAAGCGCTACCCCCACGAGCTCAGCGGCGGACAGCAGCAGCGCGTGCTCATCGCCATGGCGCTCGCCGCCGAGCCGGCGCTGCTCGTGCTCGACGAGCCGACCACGAACCTCGACGTGACCACCGAGGCCGCCATCCTCGATCTCGTCGCCGATCTCGTGGCCGAACGCGACACGGCGGTGCTGTTCGTGAGCCACTCCCTGAGTGTGGTCGCGCGCGTCAGCGACCGCGTCGCCGTGCTCTACGCCGGCGATCTGGTGGAGGACGCGGCGGTCGCGGATCTCTACGGCGCCCCGTTGCACCCGTACACGCGCGGCCTGCTCGATGCGGTGCCCACGGTCGCCGCCCGGGTCGCCGGGCAGCGCAGCGACCTGCGGACCATCCCCGGGCGGCTTCCGGACGCTGCGGCGCCGGGGGCCGGCTGCCGCTTCGCGCCGCGCTGCCCCGTCGCCATCGACGCCTGCCGCAGCGAACACCCTCCGCTCGTGTCCGTCGGCGGGGGGCGACGAAGCACCCGCTGCATCCGCTGGGAGGCGATCGACGACCGAACGATCGATCCCCGCCAGCCCCTGCCCGAGGCGTTCGCCCCGTCGGACGAGGCGCGCGACGATCCGGCGCTGTCGGTGCGGAGCCTGTCGGTCACGTACACGCTCCCGCGCGATCCGATCGAGGTGCTGCGCCGCCGCCCGCCCAGCGCCGTGCGCGCCGTCGACGGGATCGACCTCGACGTCCCGGCGGGAGCGACGGTCGGGCTCGTGGGCGAATCCGGGAGCGGCAAGTCGACCCTCGCCCGCGCCGTGATCGGTCTCACCGAGCCGAGCGGGGGAGCGATCGAGCTGTTCGGCGCATCGCTCGCGCCCGCCCTGGAGCAGCGCCAGCGCGAGGCGCTCGAGCGCATGCAGATGGTGTTCCAGTCGTCGGACGCGGCGCTCAACCCGTACCGCACCGTCGGCGAGACGCTGCGGCGACCGCTCGAGCGCTTGCTGGGGGTGCCTCGGCGCGAGGCCGATCGTCGCGTGCTCGACCTGCTCGAGCGCGTCAAGCTCGACCCGGCCTACGTCGATCGGCTCCCGGCGCAGCTGTCGGGCGGCGAGCGGCAGCGCGTGGCGATCGCCCGCGCCTTCGCCTCCGACCCCGACGTGCTGCTCTTCGACGAGTCGGTGTCGGGCCTCGACGTGAGCGTGCAGGCCGCCATCCTCAACCTGCTCCGAGCGCTGCAGGGCGAACGCGGGAGCGCCTACCTGTTCATCAGCCACGATCTCGGGGTCGTGGCCCACCTCGCCGACGTCGTCGCCGTGATGTACCTCGGAGCGATCGTCGAGGTCGGTCCGACCGCCTCGGTGCTCGCGCCGCCCTACCACCCCTACACCGAGGCCCTGCTTTCGGCCGTGCCCGTGCCCGATCCCTCGCACGCCCGCGGCCGTGTCCGCCTCGACGGCGAGGTGCCGAGTTCGGTGGACGTGCCGTCGGGGTGCCGCTTCCACACCCGCTGCCCGCGGGTGCTGGGCGACGTCTGCCGCAGCGAAGCCCCGCCGCGGCAGCGCCTGCCGGGCGGCGGAAGCTTCGACTGCCACATTCCGGCCGACGAACTCGCGGCGAACCAGGACACCTACTTCGGGCCGCCCGGCGGCGCGCGCGGCGGTGCGGCGGGCGGCGCGCCCGCGGGCCGGAACGGGGCCGCCGGCGCCGACCCCGCCGGCACCCGCGGCCCTGCGGCCGCGGACGGAGCGGCCTCCGATGGCTAGATTCCTCGCCCGCCGCGTGGGCTTCCTGCTCCTGACGGTGCTCCTGACCTCGCTGATCGTCTTCGTGATCACGCAGTGGCTTCCGGGCGACATCGCCCGCATCCTGCTCGGGCGCGAGGCGTCCGAGGCCGCGCTCGAGCGCCTGCGCAGCGACCTCGGTCTCGATCGTCCGCTCGCCGTGCAGTACCTCAGCTGGCTGGGCGGCTTCGTCGGCGGCGACTGGGGAACCTCGTTCGCGACCGAGCAGGCGATTCGGCCGCTGGTCGTCGAGCGCTTGGGGAACTCGCTGCGCCTCGCCGGGCTTACGCTCGTGTTCGCGGTGCCCACGGCGATCGTGCTGGGCGTCGTCGCGGCGCTCTACGAGGACCGCTGGCCCGACACGGTGATCAGCGTCGGCTCGCTCGCCGTCGTCGGCCTGCCCGAGTTCGTGACGGGGCTGGTGCTGATCCAGGTGTTCGCGTTCAACCTGGGGTGGCTGCCGGCGAGCTCGGCCGTGCGGCCGGGAACTCCGTTCTTCGACGCCCTGCCGTCCTTGATCCTGCCGGCGCTCACGGCGACGCTCGTGCTGCTCGCCTACATCGCCCGCTTGACGCGCGCGAGCACGGTCGAGGAACTCGCGAAGCCCTACCGGAGAACGGCCGAACTGAAAGGCATCCCGCTGCGGCGCGTGATCGTCGAGCAGGTGCTTCCGAATGCCCTCCTGCCGACGATCACCGTGGTGGCGATCAGCTTCGGCTGGCTGATCTCGGGGCTGATCGTGGTCGAGAACGTCTTCAACTACCCCGGGCTCGGGCGACTCCTCACGTTCGCGATCGAACGGCGTGACCTGCCCCTGCTGCAGGCGGTGACGCTGGTGGCGGTGCTGGCCTTCGCACTGGCGAACCTCGTCGCGGACGTTCTCTATGCGGCGCTGAATCCGCGCATCGAGCTGGACTGAGCGTCGAGCTGTGGCGTGCCTCATGCCGAGCGCGTCCACGACCTGCGAGGGTGGTGCAGACGGTGCGGCGCTCCGACGCCACCGAAGCCACCGAAGCCGTTCGCGCACCCTCCGAGGGCAGCCTCCGCGCTGCGTTCGGGGCCAGGAGGTTCGCTCGATGACCCCACGAAGCCACATCGATCCGACGACGTCCGGGCGCCGACCGAGGCGACGCCGACGTCCGGCCGCTCGGCTCGGACTGCTCGTTGCGGCGCTGCTCGTCC
>CBDUCW010000109.1:0-7404 GCA_965365745.1 uncultured Trueperaceae bacterium | reverse complement strand
TCGCTGCGCGGCGAGGCGCTGCGCGAGCCCGCCCCGCTCGACCAGCTCGGCCTTTGTGTGCGGCGCGTAGTGTGCCGGCGAGGTGCCGGGCCCAATGCAGGCAGACGGGGCAGACCGACGGCGCAACGGCGCTCGATCGCCACGCGCATATGTGGGTGGGTACGGACCCGCGTGCAGCGCCGACGGCCGGGCGGACGCGTGTCGGATGCCGTCGGTCGGTTCGTGGCCCGGCGAGCCGCGGGAGCCCGCACACGCGGCAGCGGGCGCCCCGGCCGATCCCGATGCGGCGGGCGACGGTGCGCACGGCGGCGGCGAGGCCCCCGCCCCCGAAGAGGCCCCCGCGGAGGCGCGCAGCGAGCGCCCTGGCGACGCCGAGGGAGAGCGCACCTCGGGTCGGCTTCGGGTCCGGCGCAGGGCTCGATTCCGGTCTCGACCGATCGACGTTCGGCACGCGAAGATCTTACGTGCACCCGGATTCGTCAGCGCCTATGATCTGGGCATGCGACGTGCCCTCCAGGACGCCCTCGGCACCCTCGAACGCATGGACGGCCTGATCGGCGCCGGTCTCGTCGACCGGAACGGCTTCCTCGTGCATGCCGTCGGGGGCCACGCCGGACACGACCCCGAGGCGATCGCCGTGCACCTGCCACGCAGCGAGCGATCGGACCTCGAACGGGCGCTCGACATGAACTTCGACGAGGACCTCCACGGGAGCGCCGACGGGGCGGTACTGCTGCGCCGCGTCGCCGGCGGCGACTTCGTCGCCTACGCGTGGGTCGGACCGGTCGACGGGCTGGGGCCGGTGCGGTTCGCCCTCAAAGGCTTCGCGCGCACCATCGAGGACGCGCTCGAGGCGCCGGCGCGCCGCTCAGCCAGCGCGCAGCGCGAGCGACTCGAGGATGTCCGTGAGTTCCGTGGCGGCGCCGGGCTCGGGAAGAGCCTCGACCAGCGCCCGTAGCTCGGCCAGGGCGTCGGCGGCCAGCGTCTCGGCGACCTGCTGCGCGTAGTCGATGGCGCCCACCCGCTCGAACAGGTCGAGCGCCGTGCGCACGTCCTGCTGCGACGTCGCTTCGCGCGGCGCCGCCAGCACGCGCTCGAGTTCGGCCCGCTCGGCCGCCGTCGCACGTTCGAAGGCGCGCGCGGTGATCAGCGTGCGCTTGCCCTCGAACAGGTCGCCGGCGAACTCCTTGCCGTAGCCGCCTTCGTCGGGCAGCAGGTTGAGCACGTCGTCGCGAATCTGGAAGGCTACCCCGAGTGCGGTGCCGAGTCGCTCGAAGGCGGGGTGCGGGTCGACGTCGGCGCACAGCGCCCCGATGCGCAGCGGAGCGACCACGGTGTAGTAGGCGGTCTTCAGCGTGACCATCCGCCGGTAGGCGGCCTCGTCGACGTCGAAGCGGTGCTGGGCCACCCACGACAGGTCGAGGTGCTGCCCCTCGGCCGTGCGGTGGATCGTGGAGACGAATTCGCGGAGCACCGGGTCGCGCCGGCCGGCCGGGAACGGGGCCCGCAGGAGCAGATCCCACATGTACACGTGCAGCGCGTCCCCGACGTTGAGCGCCACAGGAAGGCCGACCTCGCGGTGCAGTGCGGGGCGGCCGCGCCGCGTCTCGGAATCGTCCTCGATGTCGTCGTGGACGAGCACCCAGTTCTGGAACAGTTCGAGCGCGGCGGCGGCCTGGAGCGCCGCCTCGCGGCCGGGTCCGCGGCCCGCGCCGTGGGCCGCGGCGACGAGCACGAGCATGCGGCCGCGGAGCATCTTGCCCCCGCGCGACGGGTAGTCGCCCAGCAACTCGTAGAAGCGGGCGAGCTCGGCGTCTTGCGCCTCGCGGGGGAGCGCCGCGAAGATGCGTTCCGCGATCTGATCGCGGAGGTCGGTGGGGTCGGGCACCATCGGCTCAGTCCAGGTCGGGGAGGCGCTCGGCGAGCAGTTCGAGGTAGTCCCGGTCGGTGAGGTCGAGGTGCAGCGGCGTCACCGAGGCGTAGCCGTCGGTCACCCAGGTGAAGTCGGTGTCCGGGACCCGCTCGCCGGTCGGGGTTCCCGCGACCCAGTAGTAGGGCCGCCCGTCGGGGTCGACGCGTCGAACGACGCTGTCCTGGTAGCTGTGCGTCGACTGCAGACCGGTGCGGATGCCCTTGGGCGTGCCGGCCGGGAAGTTCACGTTGAGCAGCGTCCGCTCGGGCAGGCCGTGCTCGACCACGACCGGCGCGAGGCGGGCCGCGTAGCGGGCCGCGTGGCCGAAGTCGAGCTGGTCGCCGCCGGTGTAGAGCGAGAAGGCGATCGAGGGGATCCCCATCGTGGTTCCCTCGAGCGCGGCCGCCACCGTGCCGGAGTGCGTGACGTCGAAGCCGAGGTTGCTGCCGAGGTTGATGCCCGAGACGACGAGGTCGGGTCGCCCGCCGTTGTGCACGCCCAGGACCACGCAGTCCGCGGGCGTGCCGTCGACGCGAAACGCCTCGACGTTGTCGAACGCGGACAGTTCGTCGAGGCGGGTGCGGGTGTAGCGCAGCGGGTGCCGGATCGTGATCGCATGGCCGGACGCCGACTGCTCGACGTCGGGCGCCACGATGTGGATGCGCTCGGCGATGGGCGCGAGGGCGCGCGCCAGGGCGTGGATGCCGGGGGAGAAGATGCCGTCGTCGTTGGAGATGAGGATGTGCATGGGCGACCTCGGGGTTCGGAGGCGACGCACGCTCCGTTCCGGGCGGAACGGAGCGTCGCGTGGTTGTGGGTTGTCGAAGCCGGCGGAGCGTGCCGCTCGTCCGAGCGGCGCGAGGCCGAGATCTCCGCCGCGACGCTACTCGGGGCGGCGGATGCAGGCCTTGAAGTGGCCCGGGCTGACCTCTTCGAGCGGCGGCTCGACGTGCTTGCAGTCTTCGATCGCGATCGGGCACCGCGTGCGGAAGACGCATCCCGACGGCGGGTTGATCGGCGACGGAATGTCGCCCTGCAGGAGGACGCGCTCGCGCTTGACCGTCGGGTCCGGGATCGGCACGGCCGAGAGCAGCGCCTCGGTGTAGGGGTGCACCGGATTGCTGTAGAGCTCCTTCGACGGTGCGATCTCCATCACCTTGCCGAGGTACATGACCACGACCCGGTCGGAGATGTACTCGACGACGCCGAGGTCGTGGGCGATGAAGAGGAGCGTGAGGCCGAGCTCTTCCTTGAGGTCCTGGAGCAGGTTGACGACCTGGGCCTGGATCGAGACGTCGAGCGCCGAGACGGGTTCGTCGGCGACGATGAACTCGGGGTCGACCGCGAGGGCGCGGGCGATGCCGATGCGCTGGCGCTGGCCGCCCGAGAACTCGTGCGGATAGCGGCGCATGTGCGAAGCCGAGAGCCCCACGCGCTCGAGAAGCTCGGCCACCTTCGCTTCCTTCTGCTTGCCGCGCGCGAGCTTGTGGATCTCCATCGCCTCGCCCACGATGTCGCCGACCGACATGCGCGGGTTGAGGCTGGCGAAGGGATCCTGGAAGATGATCTGCATCTCCTTGCGGTACTCGCGCATCTGCGATTTGGGCAGCTTGGCGACGTCCACGCCGTTGAACTCGACGATGCCGTCGGTGGGCTCGATGAGCCGGAGGATGCTGCGGCCGGCGGTGGTCTTGCCCGACCCCGACTCGCCGACGAGGCCGACCACTTCGCCCTTGCCGACGTCGAAGGAGACGTTTTCGACCGCCTTCACGTTGGCGACCACGCGCGAGAGGATCCCGCCGCGGATGGGGAAGTACTTCTTGAGGTTGCGGACCTTGAGCAGCGGCTCGCCGACCGACGGCGACATGTCGTCCGACGTCGTCTTGTGGGCCGCGCTCTGGGCGGCTTCGGCGCTCACGCCACCACCTCTTCCTGCATGTCGATCTCATCCCAGCGCACGCAGCGGACCATGTGCCCTTCGCCGCTGTCGACGAGCTCGGGCACCGCCGCCTTGCACTGATCTTGGGGCACGTAGAGCGGATTCGGCACGTTGCCGGGGATGGCTTCGAGGCGCTCCTGCTCCACCGCGGCCTTGTCGACGCGCGGGATCGAATTCAGCAGGCCTACCGTGTACGGCATCTTCGGCCGAGCGTAGATCCGGTTGACGGTGCCCTCCTCGACGGCGCGCCCGGCATACATGACGACCACGCGATCGGCGACCTCGGCGACCACGCCCAGGTCGTGGGTGATGAACAGGATCGACATGCCGATCTCGCGCTGGAGTTTGCGCATCAGGTCGAGAATCTGCGCCTGGATCGTCACGTCGAGCGCCGTGGTGGGCTCGTCGGCGATCAGGAGTTTCGGGCCGCAGCTCAGCGCCATCGCGATCATCACGCGCTGCCGCATTCCGCCCGACATCTGGTGGGGGTAGTTCTTCACGCGCTTGCCGGGCTCGGGGATGCCGACCAGGTCGAGCATCTCGGCCGCCATCGACATCGCCTGCTTGTACGTCTTGTTCTGGTGGAGCACGATCGCTTCGGCGATCTGGTCCCCGACCGTGTAGACCGGGTTCAGCGAGGTCATCGGCTCCTGGAAGATCATCGAGATCTCGTTGCCACGGATCTTGCGCATGTCGCGCTCGCGCTTGGTGACGAGATCCTGCCCTTCGAACAAGATCTCACCGCTCGCGATGCGGCCCGGCGGCGTGGGGATCAGGCGCATCACCGAAAGGCTGGTGACCGACTTCCCGGAGCCCGACTCCCCGACCACGGCGAGCGTTTCGCCGCGATCGATGTGGAACGAAACGCCATCGACCGCCTTGACCGTGCCTTCGTCGGTGTCGAAGTAGGTCTTGAGATCGTTGACTTCCAGCAGGCGGTCAGCGGTGGGCATGGTCGCGTGGGCTCCTCATGAGTCGGCATCATACCGCACGTCCCGCGCGCCCCCGAGGCGAGCGAGCGAGCGGGTCGTGGAGCTGCAGGGCAACCGAACGGCAGCCCGCGGCGGGGTGGGAGACGAGTGGATCGGGCGAACGGCGGTCATCGGGCGGGACGCGACGATCAGCGCGGAATGATCTGCAGGGCCAGCGCGAGCGCGCCCCAGATGGTTCCGAGCACGATGGTGAAGCGGTGCAGACCGCCGCTCACGCCGCCGCTCGACGAGAAGTCCTGGCCGCCGCCGCCTCCGCCGGTGAGCCCGTCGCCGAGCCCGGCCTGCTTCGGCTCTTGCAGAAGGATGATCACGGTCAGCAGGACCGAGGCGAGGATGAACAGAATGAGCGCAATCCAGAACAAGATGAACATGGGGGTCGAGCCTCCTGGGCCGATCGAGCGGCGGGGTCGTCGAGGCGCCGGGCGGGCGCCGGATTCGGGCGCGGCATTCGGGTTCGAACGACCGCGCCCGTCGTGATGCGGTTCGAGCGCACGGGCGTGCGCGTCGGGGTTCGGATGGTGCCGAGAGCGGGAGTCGAACCCGCACGGGTTGCCCCGGGCGATTTTGAGTCGCCTGCGTCTACCGTTCCGCCATCTCGGCGCGTCGCAGCGGAAGCGTCGGTCGGACCGACCCCGCGCTCGGCGGTTCGCGGCGCAGCGTCGGCGTGCCGGTGGGGCTCGACCACGCCCGGGGATTGTACGTCTCCGTCGGGCTCCAGCGCAAGGCGACGCGCACCCGAGGCGCGTCGCGATCGTCGGCCGCCACGACCGACCCGCAGCCGTCGACTCGGTCGCGTCGCGCCGCTGTCGGCTCCGTGTCCCTGGGAATCGGGGGAGGGTCGTCGGCGGTGGTACGCTGCGCCGTCGTTGACCGAGCACTTCGCCCACCTCCCCGGAACCGTCCGGGACCCGACCCGGACCCATCGATGATCGCTGTCCTCCGATTCCCAGGATCCAACTGCGACGACGACGCCCGTCACGCCCTCGCGGACGTACTCGGCGTCGCGGCGGAGTTCGTGTGGCATCGCTCGCCGCGCCTCCCCGAGGGCGCGCGCGGGGTCGTGGTGCCCGGCGGCTTCAGCTACGGCGATTACCTGCGCAGCGGAGCGATGGCCGCCCACAGCCCGATCATGGCGGACGTGCGCCGCTTCGGCGAGCGCGGCGGCCCGGTGCTCGGCATCTGCAACGGATTTCAGATCTTGACCGAGAGCGGGCTCCTCCCGGGCCAGCTCGGCCGCAACGACAGCCTGCGCTTCGTCTGCAGGCCGGTCCGGCTCCGCGTGGAGCGGAGCGACGTGCCGCTGCTGTCGGACCTGCACGAGGGCGACGTCATCGAGATGCCGGTGGCGCACCATGACGGCAAGTACTACCTGCCGGACGACGAGCTCGCGGCGCTCGAGGCGCGCGGCGGCGTCGCCTTCCGCTACGTCGACGCCGACGGTCGCCGGGCGGCCGGAGCGAACCCGAACGGCTCCGTGAACGACATCGCCGGCGTGCTCAACGAGGCCGGGAACGTGCTCGGCATGATGCCGCACCCCGAGCGTGCGGTCGAAGCGCTGCTCGGCGCCGGCGACGGCCGCGCCGTGCTGCGGTCGTTCGTCCGGGCGGCGGCCGAGCCGGTGGCGTCGTGAGGCCGCAGGGCCCCCGCGCGGCGGACGCCGGCTCGCCCCGGGGCGGTCGCTCGAATGGCCAAGGGACGAGCACGAGCTCGGCGACCGCGGTGGTCTTCGTCGACATCGACCGGACGCTGCTCGACCGCTCGGGCGAGCTGCCCGCAGCAAACCGCCGGGCGGTCGATGCGGCGCGCAGCGCCGGGGCCTGCGTGATCCTGGCCACGGCGCGCAGCTACCCGGGTGCACGCGACGTGCACGCAGCCCTCGAGCTCGACACCCCGCTCGTCGTCGGCAACGGAACCTACGTCTGCGCGCCGAACGGAACGACGCTGGTGCGCACGGCCATCGGGGACCCGCGCGTCGACGCGGTGCTCGAGCGGCTCGGCCCGCGCGAGGGGCGGATCGCGCTGCGGACCGACCGCGCGGTGTTCTTCGATACGGGCAGCTTCGATCCCACCGGCACGCCCTACCAGCACGAGGCGCGGCGGCACTGGGATCCGGCGCGGCCGGACACGCGCCCGGACGCCGACGCGATCCTCCGCATCGCCGTGTGGGGCGACGATGCCGAACACGTCGCCCACGGCCTCGGCTGGGACGAGCTCGACCTGCGCGCCTCCTACTACCCGTCGCAGCACGGCGGCACGGCGGCGGCCGCCGTGTCGTGCCGCCGCGCCACGAAGGGAGCCGCGGCGCGGTGGGTGCGCAGTCACCTCGGTCTGGACGGCGCGCCGACGTTCGCGATCGGCGACAACCTCGACGATCTGCCGCTGTTCGAACTCGGACGTAGCGCCGCGCCTGCCGACGCCCACGACGAGGTGCGCGCGTCCGCCGACTGGATCGCGCCCCCCTGCGACCGGGCGTCGGTGGCCGCTGCCTTCGCCCACTTCGGGCTCGTCGATGCCACCGCCGGGAGCGCGGCATGAGCCTGCTCGACCGCGCGTCGGCCTTC
>CBDUCW010000108.1:0-7536 GCA_965365745.1 uncultured Trueperaceae bacterium | reverse complement strand
GACGCCGACGGTGGGCATGGTCGGCGTCCTGCCCGACGTGGCCCAGCACGCCACCATCGCGTTCAAACGGCCCGACGACCGTGTCGTGCTCGTTGGGCACAGCCGCGACGAGCTCGGCGGGTCCGTGTGGGCCGCGCAGCGCGCCGGGCGCGACGTGGGCACCCCGCCGAGTCTCGACCTCGAGGCCGCCGCCCGCACGGTTCGGGCCGTCGCCGACGTGATCCAAGCGGGGCTGTGCGACACCGCCCACGACCTCTCCGACGGCGGCCTCGCGGTCGCGGTCGCCGAGCTGGCGCTCGCCGGCGACCTCGGAGCCGACCTCGATCTGCGCGCCGTCGCCGAGGCGTCGAAGCTCGACGCGACCGCCTGCCTCTTCGCCGAGAGCGCGCCGCGCGTGCTGCTCGCCGTGCGGCCGGCGGACGCGGCAGAGGTGGGCGCGCGGCTCGATGCCGCCCGGGTGCCGTACCATGACCTCGGTGCCGTGGGGGGCGACCTGCTCCGCCTCGAGCTTCCGGGGGGCGCTGCCCTCGAGCTTCCGCTCCCGCGCCTGCGTGCGCCGTACGAAACGCGCCTCGAGGAGGCCCTGGCATGAGCGACCGCACGAGCGACCTCGACAAGCCGCAGGAGGAGTGCGGCGTGTTCGCGTTGCACC
The DNA here is from genome assembly GCA_965365745.1 of uncultured Trueperaceae bacterium. Classification (GTDB taxonomy): domain Bacteria; phylum Deinococcota; class Deinococci; order Deinococcales; family Trueperaceae; genus CBDUCW01. The sequence continues at coordinate 6,884 of CBDUCW010000108.1, read as the reverse complement.
TCGTGCCCGACGCACCGGCGGCGGATCCCGTTCCGCGGACGCCGGGGAACGACGCCGCGGTCGAAGGCACCGACGTCGCCTCGCTGTGCCACCTGGGCCTGTTCGCCCTTCAGCACCGCGGCCAGGAGTCGTGCGGCATCTGCGTGGCGTCCAAGGAGCAGATCCGCATCGAGAAGGACATGGGTCTGGTGTCGGAAGTGTTCGACGAGGACCGCCTCGATGGCCTGCGCTTCCCGGAGGCGCGCACCGGCATCGGCCACACGCGTTACTCGACCACGGGCAGCAGCCTCCGCTTCAACGCCCAGCCCATCACCGTGCGGTCGAACAAGGGGCTGATCGCGCTCGGCCACAACGGCAACTTCACGAACGCCCGCGAGATCCGCCGTTCGATGCTCGGCGACGGGGCGGTCTTCCAGACCACCAACGACTCCGAAGTGATGATCAACCTCGTGGCGCGCTACAGCCACCTCGACCTGATCGACGCCACTGCGCGCGTGATGGAGGAGCTCGAGGGCGGGTTCTCGGTGGTGCTGATGGACCGCCGGCAGATCGTCGGCCTGCGCGATCGGCACGGCGTGCGGCCCCTCGTCATCGGCGAGGTGCCCGCCGAGGCGCTCGTCGAGGGGGCCGGTGAACAGACCGTCGGCTGGGTGCTGGCGAGCGAGCCGTCGGCCCTGCACGTGATCGGGGCCCGCTTCCTGCGCGACGTGCGTCCGGGCGAGCTGGTCTGGGCCGACGACGACGGGCTGCACAGCCGGCAGGTGCTCGAGCCCTCGCCCCACCCCTGCGCCTTCGAGTGGATCTACTTCGCCCGCGGCGACAGCGTGCTCGACGGATCCGGCGTGCACGACGCCCGGATCCGCATGGGGGAGACCCTGGCGAAAGAGGCGCCCGTCGAGGCCGACGCGGTCGTCGGGGTTCCCGAGTCCGGCCTGGCGGCCGCGATCGGCTACGCCCGCGCGTCGGGCATCCCCTACGACATGGGTCTCTACAAGTCGCCCTACGCCGGGCGCACGTTCATCAACCCGAACCAGCGCCTGCGCGAGCGGAAGGTGAAGCTCAAGCTCGCGCCGACCGCGGCGGTCGAGGGCAAGCGCATCGTGCTGGTCGACGATTCGATCGTGCGCGGGACGACCTCGGGCCGCATCGTGCAGATGCTTCGCGAGGCGGGAGCGGCCGAGGTGCACTTCCGCGTGTCGAGTCCGCCGATCCGCTACCCCTGCTACTACGGGATCGATACGGCGGCTCGCAAGGAGCTCGCCGCGGCCACGATGACGATCGAAGAGCTGCGCGCCAAGATCGGTGCCGACACGCTCGCCTTCATCAGCGAGGCGGGGCTGGCCGCCTCCGTGGGCGTGGCCGCCACCTGCCTCGCGTGCTTCAACGGCGACTACCTCGCCGGGCACCCCGGCGACGCGACCAAGGACGCCCTCGACGAGGCGACGGGCGTGCCGTCCCCGCGGCCCGAGGTTGCGGTGGCCGGAGCCCCGATCGACTAGCCGACGCTAGCCGCGGGGGCGCTCCTCGGACCGACCTTCGGCAACCACGCGCCACGCGAAGCGGGCGAGGCGCGGCACGCGGTGCCAGCGCGACGGATCGAGCCCGACGCGCCACGCCCACTCGAGCCCCAGGCGTCGCGTCCAGGCCGGCGTACGCGTCGCCCGCCCGGCGAGCACGTCGAGCGTTCCGCCGACGCCGATTCCCAGCAGCCCGCCGAAGGCGCCGCGGTGCTCGGCGAGGAACGTCTCCTGACGCGGCCCGAGACCGGCCAGGAGCAGATGCGCATCGGACGCGCGGATGTCCGCGACGACGTCCTCGACCTCGCGGGCGTCGCGCTGGAAGCCGTGGCGGTGGCCGGCGATCGAGATCCCGAAGCGCGCCCGTGCGGCCTCCGCTGCGGCGGCGGCGACGCCGGGCTCGCCGCCGTAGAAGTAGGCGCGCAGCGAGGACCCGCGGGCACGAAGCAGGCCCGTGGCGAGCTCGACGCCCGGGACCCGCCCCGGCAGCGACGTCCCGCCCCGGCGGGCCGCCCAGACGATCCCGACGCCGTCGGCGACGCGGAGGTCGGCCCGACGGAGCGCGGCGCGCAGGCGCTCGTCGCGTTCGGCGAGGACCACGAACTCCGGGTTCAGGGTGACGATCTGGCGGTCGCGGCCGTCGGACTGCGACCGATCGACGAGCGCGCCGGCGCGCTCGATGGCCGCCGCCAGGTCGAGCACCGCCACGTCGTACCCGAGCACGGTCGCCGTCGGCACCGGAGCCGGCGCCGCCGCATCGACGTCGGGCGATTCGCGGCGGGCGGACGCGTGGGTGGGCGGATCGGGCGTCACGCCGGCGAGTCTAGCGCGGCGTTCGCGCGAAGCGGGGGCGGCCGCGGGCACGGCCGCGGCCGCGTCGCGCGCACCGCCGGGTGCCCGAGCGATGGCGCGCTGCGACACCCGGACCGCTCCGCCCTGCACGGTAGGCTTGGGCGTGCCCGTCGGAGACGACCCGTCCGAGAATCCAGCCGACCCGGCGCCGCCCGGATCGTTCGTGGAGGCGTACCGGGCCGGCGCGCTCGACGCGTTCTTCGAGGTGGCGCCCGGGGACGTCGCATCGGCGCTGGCGCGGCCGCGTCCGATCGATCGCAGCGGGCTCGTCGACGAGCTGCGCCGCCAGGCCGAGCGCTTCGCGGCGCCCGAGGCCGCGCGCGCGGCCATCGAGCGGTTGGCGCATCCGGAGGCGCGGGTCGTGGCGACGGGGCAGCAGGCCGGGGTCCTGCTCGGTCCCAGCTACACGCTGAGCAAGGCGGTCAGCGCGATCCGGCTCGCCTCCCGCCTCGACGCGGCCGAGCGGCCCGTGGTGCCGGTGTTCTGGATCGCCAGCCAGGACCACGACACCGCCGAAGTCGATCACGCCTGGATCCTCGATCTCGAGGAACGCCTGACGCGGGTCGCGCTCGAGCTGCCGGGCGACGTTCCGGTCGGCAAGATCCCGCTGGCGACCGATGCGGCGGACGTGCTGCTTGATCAGCTCGACGCCGTGGCGGCGCCGGACGTCCGCCGCGCCGAGGTCGCCGGGTTGCTGCGCCGCACGCTCGCCGGCGCGGGGGACCCGGCGACGTGGTTCGGGCGCCTGTTGAGCGAACTGCTGGGCCCGGCAGGGCTCATCGTGTTCGATCCGCTGCAGCCGGGAGCTGCGAGGCTCGCACGCCCCATCCTCGAGGCCGAGCTGGCCGCTCCGGGGGCCAGCGTCGCCGCCGTGCAGGCCGCGGGCGAGCGCCTCGAGGCGGAGGGGTACGCGCCGCAGCTCGGACGTGCCGACGATGCGACGAACTTGTTCCTCGAGCGGCCCGGCGCCGCTGCCGGCGGGTTGCCGACGCGGGTCCTCCTCCGGCGCGCGGCGGCGACCGACGGGGCCGAGGGCGGCGACGGCCCCCGCGGCGGGCGCGGCGGGGTCGACGACGGCGAGCACGGTCGCTCGGATGCCACGCTCGTCGATCCGATGTTCGAGCCGGCGGCACCCGACGTCGCCGAACCCCCCATGCCCTCGGTCGTGGCGTTCGAGCATGCCGGGGTGCGCCTCGACGCGGCGGAGGTGCGCGCCCGCCTGGCCGACGATCCGACCTGCGTGACGCCCGCGGCCGGACTGCGTCCGGTCGTGCAGGACTTCCTCCTTCCGACCGTGGCGACGGTCGTGGGGCCCGGCGAACTCCGCTACTTGGCGCAGCTCCGCGGCGTGTACCGGCACCACGGCGTGGCGATGCCGCTCATCTGGCCGCGCGCGGAGGCGACCGTGCTCGAGCCGCCCGTCCGGCGCATCCTCGAGCGCTACGAGCTCGACGCGGCGACCGTACGGGACGACCTCGAGGGGGCGCGGGACGCGGTGGTGCTCGAGCGTGCCGGCGAAGCCGAGCGCTTCGAGACGGCGTTGGCGCGTCTTGCCAAGGAGCAGGCGGAGCTGCAGGACGCCGTCCGCGCGATCGATCCCACGCTCGAGCGCACGGTCGAGAAGCAGGCGCGGCACGTGCGCCGCGCGGTCGACACGCTGCGACGCAAGAGCGCCCGCGCCCTGGCCGACCGGGACGAGACGACGCGCAGGCAGTTCGAGCGTCTCGAACGGCACCTGCTGCCCAACGGTGCGCCCCAGGAGCGCGTGCTCAGCCCGTTCTCGTTCTTCCTGAAGTTCGGAGTCGACGCGGTGGTCGCGGCGTTCCTCGGCATGGAGGCGTCGGGCCGCCACGAGCTCGAGTTGTAGGTCGGGCGGCACGCGTCGTCCCGTCGCTGGCGGCGTCCCCCGCCGAACCCGCGATCGGGTGCCGGCCTAGTCGCGCCGCTTCAACGAGTAGTTCGGCGCATCCTTCGTGATCGTCACGTCGTGGGGGTGCGACTCGATCAGGCTCGCCTGCGTGATGGTGACGAAGCGGCCGTCGCGCTGCAACGACGCCACGTCGGGCGTCCCGCAGTAGCCCATCGCGCTCCGCAGCCCGCCGATCGTCTGGTAGAGCACGTCGCCGACCGGGCCCTTGTAGGCCACCATCCCCTCGATCCCCTCGGGGACGAGCTTCTTGGCGTCCTCCTGGAAGTAGCGATCGGCCGAGCCGCCCGCCATCGCGCCGAGGCTGCCCATGCCGCGGTACGCCTTGTAGCGTCGCCCGTCGCGCAGGATGTCCTCGCCGGGGGCCTCCTCGGTGCCGGCGAGCATCGAGCCCACCATCACGCAGGCGGCGCCGGCCGCGAGCGCCTTGGGAACGTCGCCCGTCTGCTTGATGCCGCCGTCCGCGATCACCGGAACGCCCGCAGCGGCGGCGACCTCGGACACGCCCAGGATCGCCGTGAGCTGGGGCACGCCCACCCCGGTGACCACCCGCGTCGTGCAGATGCTGCCCGGTCCGATCCCGACCTTCACCGCATCGGCGCCGCGCTCGATCAGATCACGGGCTCCCTCGGGCGTGGCGACGTTGCCGGCCACCACGTCGAGTTCGGGATAGGTCTCCTTGAGGTACACGAGGGCGTCGAGGATGCCCTCGGAGTGCCCGTGGGCGCTGTCGAGCACGAGCGCGTCGACCGCGGCGTCGACCAGCGCGGCGGCACGGGCCTCGAGGTCGCCCGAGGCGCCCACGGCGGCGGCGACACGCAGGCGTCCGAGCTCGTCCTTGGCCGCGTAGGGGTACTCGAGCTTCTTCTTGATGTCCTTGATCGTGATCAGGCCGGAGAGCTTGAAGGCCTCGTCGACCACGAGCAGCTTCTCGACCTTGTGACGCCGCAGGATGTCGCGCGCCTCTTCGAGCGTGGTTCCGACCGGAACGGTGATCAGGTTCTCGGCGGTCATCAAGGCCTCGACGGGGCGCTCGTGGTCGTCCTCGAAGCGAAGGTCGCGATTGGTGAGGATGCCCAGCAGCGTTCCGTCGGCGTCGACGATCGGCACGCCGCTGATGCGGTACTCGCTCATCAGGCGCTCGGCGTCCGCGACCCGCGCCCCGGGCTGCAGCGTGATCGGATCCACGATCATCCCCGACTCGCTGCGCTTCACGCGGCGCACCATCTCGGCCTGGTGCTCGATCGCGATCTTCTTGTGGACGACCCCGATGCCGCCCTGGCGCGCCATCGCGATCGCCATGCGGGTCTCGGTGACGGTGTCCATGGCGGCCGATGCGACCGGCACGTTCAGCTCGATGCTGCGGCTGAAGCGCGTCGACGTGTCGACGTTCTTCGGCAGCACGCTCGAACGGGCGGGCACCAGCAGGACGTCGTCGAAGGTCAAGGCCTGGTGCAGGATCTTTCGGTCGGCGGCCGCGCGGTCGAGCGGTCGGGGTGCGGCGGTCGAGTCGCTCATGCGATCACCTCGGGGGAGTCGGAGACGGGGGAGCGCGTGTCGTGCGCGCGGGGTGGATCCCGCGAATCGATTGCAGCGAAACTACCGCACCGGCGCGGCGCTCCGTGCCGGCCCGACGACGCGATTCGGCGCGCATGCGGGGCCCGCGGGGCCACGTCCGAGCCGCGCCGCGCCCCGGGTGGCAGGATGGTCAGCCGTCGGCGAGGGTGGCCTGCAGCGGAGCCAGCCACCGCTCGGGCAGACGGATCGCCCGCCCCGACGGCTCGGTCGGGGTGTGGACGGTCGTCGCGGTGGCCAGTTCGGCGTCGTCTGCGGGGCGCAGCACGCGGTACGCGAACTGGAACCGGCGGCTGCGCGCCTCGCGGAGCGCGCAGCGGACCTCGAGTTCGTCGTCGAAGCGCGCCGGAAGGCGGTAGGTGATGTCGACGCGGTTGACCGCCAACGAGACCCCGTCGTCCTCCCAGGCGCGGTACGAGAAGCCGTGCGCGCGCAGCCACTCGACGCGGGCGGCTTCGAGCCACAGCACATAGGCGCTGTGGTGCGCGATGCGCATCTGGTCGGTCTCGCCGAAGCGGACGCGCAGGCGGTGGCCGACGGCGCCGCTGGCGTCGGTATCGGCGTCGCGGTCGTCGAGCGGGGGTGGCGCGGTCATGGCGTCAGCTTACCGAGCGCGACGGGCCGTCCGGAGGTGCGGGCACGGGCCAGCCGGCGGCGCGCGCCGCGTCTTCGAGACGCCGATCGACGCGCGAGAGCGGGCGCGCTGCGAGGCCGGCGGCGTCGACGGGCTCGGTTCCGTCCACGGGCGCGTCGACGCGCACGGCCGTGAGCTCGAGTCGGAAGTGCGAATACGTGTGCACGATCGGTTCGAGCCGCCCGTCGCCGTCGGGACGCGGGGCGGCCCCGGACGGGGCCCCGTCGACCTCCCCTCCGGAATCGGGTGCGGCGCCGGGCCGGCGTGCGGGCGCGGAGGGTGGCGCGTCCCGCTGGGGGAAGCCCCACAGGCCCGGGAGCAGTTCGTCGGCCGCCCGATCGGCCCCCTTGGGTTCGCTACCAGACGTAGCGAACCCGAA
>CBDUCW010000107.1:0-7545 GCA_965365745.1 uncultured Trueperaceae bacterium | reverse complement strand
GCGCGATGCGCGCGTACCGCGCGAACGGGGTCGGATCGAACGTGCGAGGGCTCATGGAACCGAGCCTACGGGGATCCGGGCGCGACGACCTGGGTCGGGCACCGGAAGTCCGCCGCGCCGCCAGGGGCCGTTGCAGGGGCTCCGGGGCGCGCCGGACGACGCGATTCGACCGACGGGAATCGGCCTACTCGATGGGGTTGTGCAGCGTTCCGAGCTTCTCGATCTCGACCTCGACGCGGTCGCCGGACGACAGGAACTTGGGCGGATCGAAGCCCATGCCGACGCCCTCGGGCGTCCCGGTGGCGATGATGTCGCCGGGTTCGAGCGTCAGCCCCGCCGAGATGGTGGCGATCAACGTCGGGATGTCGAAGTAGAGGTCGCGCGTGTTGGCGTCCTGGCGTACGTCGCCGTTGACGGTCGTGCGGATGTCGAGCTCGACGGGCCAGCCGACCTCGGACTTGTGCACGAGGAACGGGCCCATGGGGCAGTACGTGTCGAGCCCCTTGCCCAGGAACCACTGCGTGGTGCGCTTCTGCAGGTCGCGCGCCGTGATGTCGTTGATGATCACGTAGCCGAAGATGTGATCTTCGGCGTTCTCGGGCGCGATGTCGGCGCCCCCGCGTCCGATGACCACGCCCAGCTCCCCCTCGTAGTCGAGCTGCGAGGTCAGATCGGGGCGCGAGGCGACGGCGTCGCCCGGGCCGACGACCGAAGTCGGGGCCTTGGTGAACACGATCGGATGCGTCGGAAGGTCGCGCCCGCCGGTGAACTCGGCGTTGTGCGCGACGTAGTTGAGGCCGACGGCGAAGACGTTCTTCCGGGGGCGCGGGATCGGCGCGACGATCGTGGCGTCGTCGCCGACGATGGCGTCGCCGGAGGCCTGGGGCACGAGGCGGCGGGCGAGCTCCACCCCGGCGTCGCCGAGCTCGATCAGCTCGAGCATCGTCGCGGGCGGGTCGGTCTCGCCGGCTGCGAGGGCCGCCTTCGCGAGGTCGACGATGCGTCCTCGCTCGGCGTCGTGCACGCCGAGGCGGGCCCCGCCTCCCAGCTCCTAGGTCACAAAACGCATGGGGTCGGGGTCTCCTCTCGTGGGGGTTCGCCGCAGCAGGCGGCGGGCGAAGAGGGGGTCACGCGCTCTTCCAGCGCGCGAAGCGCTTCTCGAGCAGCCCGAAGGCGCCGATCAGGATCGTACCGAGCAGGCCGATGACCACGACCGCCGCGAGCATTCGGTGCGTGCGGAAGAAGGCCGACTCGGTCTGGATGATCCCGCCGAGGCCGGTGAGGTCGAGGAAGATCTCGGCGACGATGACGCCGACGAGCGCGCGGCCCATGGCGATGCGCAGCCCGGCGATGATGTACGGCACCGCACCGGGCAGGATGACGTGGCGCGCGAGCTGCCCCTCGTTGGCCCCGAAGGACGTGGCGACCTCGATGAGATCGCGACGCGCGTTGCGCACGCCGATGGCCGTGTTGATGACGATCGGGATGAAGGTGCCGATCCAGATCAAGAAGATACGTCCGCCGTAGCCGACGCCGAACCAGAGGATCACCAGGGGAACGATGACCACGCGCGGCGTGGCGTAGATCGCGTCGATGTAGGGCTCGAACACGTCGGCGAGCACCTTCCATCGCCCCAGCAGCAGGCCGAGCGGAAGCCCGACGAGCACGCTGAGCAGGAAGCCCACGGACAGGGCGTTCAGGGTGATGAGCGAAGCGCGCTGGAGACGTCCCGTCTCGATGAGCTCTTGGAAGCCCAGGAGCACCCGCGAGGGCGGCGAGAACAGGATCGGGTCGGTGAGCCGCCCGAGCGTCTCCCACGCGGCGAGGAACACCACGAGGGCGACCAGTGGCAGCACGAAGTCGCCGTAGCGAGCGTAGAGCGCGCGGAGTCCCGAGGTGGGGGGGCGCGAGGCCCCCCCATTCGGGCGAGACGTGGGGGTGGAACCGGTCACGGGCGCGACCTCAGTTGCCGCAGCCGAGGGCGAAGGCGTCCTCGAGGTAGCTGATGTCGAGGTAGTTCGCCACGTCGACGGGGTTGCTGATGTCGCCGGTCTCGAGCATGGCTTCCATCAGGCCGTCCAGGCCGTCCTCCGAGAGGATCCCTTCGGGCGTGGTGGGCCACATGTTGACTTCGATGGCGACGTCGTAGAGGTCACGGGTGGCGTCTTCGGTGGCGCCGGTCACGTTCGCGAGGGTGTACTCGACGAAGGCGTCGGGGTAGTCGTTCGCCCAGCGGTTCGCTTCGAGGTTTCCGCAGGCGACGGCGAGGCCGACCTGGGGGTTGGCTTCGAGGAACGCGCGCTTGCTGAAGTACAGCTCGGTGGCGAAGTCGGGCACGACCTCGGACATGTACTGCACGACCTGCACGTTGTCGGAGCGGTTGCGCAGCTCGAACCAGTCGTCGAGGCCGATGGTGGCGGCGTCGACGCGACCGGCGAGGAGCGCGGCGGCGCGCTCGCCGCTGCCGCCGATCTGCACGAAGCGGGTCGAGGAGTCGGGATCGAGGCCGGCGTCGCGGAGCGAGAAGCGGGTGAGCAGGGTGTCGAAGCCAGCGGGGCCGGACATGCCGACCGTGGCGCCCTCGAGGTCGGCGACCGTGGTGACGTCACCGGCGCCGATCAGCACGTAGTTGATTCGCGACTGCGGCGAGCCGTAGGCGACGAGGTCGGCGCCTTCGGCGGCTCCGATGATCAGCTCGTCGGCGCCGTGGGGCGCGAGGTCGCTGCGGTTGGCGATCAGCGCTTGGACGCCCGAGGTGGTGGTGAGCGTCACGATTTCGATGTCGGCGCCCCAGGCTTCGAGCATCTGGAACATGTAGGACGAGGGCACGAGCAGCGGCCCGAGGATCGAGCTGGTGGTGGTGATCTCGATTCCGCTCAGGTCGATGTCGTACTTGGCGGCGGCTTCCTGGGGCGAAAGCTGGGCGAGGGCGGTGCCGCCGAGCAGAAGCGCGGCGAGGAGGGCGATGACGAGGCTACGGACGCGGTACAGGGGTCCTTGCATGGAGGGTCCTTTCAGGGAAGCGTCGTGCACGAGAGGCGGAGGGTCGACGGGCGGCCGGGCAGGCGAACGGACCGGGGCCCGATGCGGACGAGCAGGCTGGCGGCGAGGCGCGAAGTCACGGAGCGCGCGGCAGGGCCGCGGCGCGGTGCGTCTCGCGGGCGCACGGGCTGTGGGCCTCGAGCGATCACCTCCTCCAGGGGGACGGGAGCATCTAGACGGCCTTCCACGTCTGGAATCGGTTCTCGATCCAGGCGAGCGCCTTCGTGAGGACGATTCCGAGGAACGGCAGCGGCAGGATCGCGGCGATGAGGTAGTCGGTTTGGAAGGCGGCGGCGTAGCCGGCGATCAGCGTTCCGATGCCCGAAAGCCGCAGGTAGACCTCGGCGATCGCCATCCCCACGACCCCGCGGCCGATGCCCAGGCGAACGCCCGCGAGGATGAACGGGAACGCGGCGGGAATCACGACGCGGCGCAGCATGCCGGGCTCGCTCTGGACACCGAAGGACTCGGCGACCTCGATGAGGTCTTCGGGCGCGTCGCGGACGCCCTGGTAGACGTTGATCAGGATCGGGAAGAACGAGGCGAGGAACACCACCACGACGCGGCCGGAAAGCTCGAACCCGAACCAGATCAGCACCAGCGGAACCAGCGCCACGGTCGGCAGGGCGTAGAGCGCGCTGAAGTAGGGGCTCAGCGTGCGATCCATGACCTTGTAGCGGCCGACGATCACGCCCAGCAGGAATCCCAGGATGAGGGCGGTGGAGAAGCCGAGGAACAGCAGCTGGAGGCTTTCGAGCAGCGCCGCGGGCAGGGGTCCGAAGAGGATGTCCCAGAAGGCGGCGACCACCGACGAGAAGGGGGGCAGCAACGACGCGTTGCCCAGCTGGCCCGCGAGCTCCCAGGTGCCGAAGAAGACGGCGCCGAAGACGAGGTGCTTGATCGAACGCACGCCGCCCCCGTCAGGCCGTCGCGGCCGCGGCGACGGACTCTTCGTGCTGGAGGATGCCCTCGCGGAGCATCTGCCAGATCCGGTGGCGGATGTCGGCGAACTCGGAGCGTCCGCGCACGTCGTACTCCCAGCGCGGGCGGGGCAGCGGCACGTCGACGACGGCCTGGACCCGACCGGGTTGGCTGCTGAGCACGACGACCTTGTCGGCGAGGAGCACCGCTTCGTCGAGGTCGTGGGTGATGAACATGACGCTCTTCTTTTCCTCGGACCAGAGCTTGAGCAGCTCCTCCTGCATCAGCTCGCGGGTCTGCGCGTCGATCGCGCCGAAGGGCTCGTCCATCAGCAGGATCTGCGGATCGGCCGCGAGTGCACGGGCGAGCCCGACGCGCTGCTGCATGCCGCCCGAGAGCTGGTGCGGATGGGCGTCTTCGAAGCGCGTGAGGCCGACCTTCTCGATGAAGATGCGGGATCGCTCGTTCGCCTTCTCGGTGGACTGGCCGCGCACCGTGAGCGGGAAGCGCACGTTCTCGAGCACCGTCTTCCACGGGAACAGGCCGAAGGTCTGGAACACCACGGCGCGGTCCTCGCCGGGCTCGGTGATGCGGCGGTCGCCGATGCGGATCTCTCCGGCGTTCGCCGGAATGAGCCCGGCGACGATCTTGAGCAGGGTGGTCTTGCCCGACCCGCTCGGTCCGATCACCGAGACGAACTCGTGGGCGCCGATGTCGAGATCGACCCCGCCGAGCGCGAGGAACTCGTGGGCTTGACCACCCTTGCGGATCGTGAAGCGCTTCTCGATGCCGCGGATGGTGAGCGTGGTGTTGTCCATCAATCGATCTCCCTGGAGCGGTGCGGAGGTGTCTTCGGGGGTGGGGCGGTCAGGCCTGCTGGCGAACGGTGTTGCGAAGGGTTCCGATCCCCTCGATCTCGACCTCGACGACGTCGCCGTCGAACATCGGGCAGAAGCCGGGCGGCGTGCCGGTGAGCACGATGTCGCCCGGCTGCAAGGTGATCGCGCTGGTGACGATCTCGAGCACCTCGCCGAGCTTGAAGGTGAGGTCGGCGGTCGAGGTGTCCTGCTTCACGTCGCCGTTCACGAGGGTGCGGAGGCGCAGGTTCTCGGGATCGTCGAGCTCGGTTTCGATCCACGGGCCCACCGGGCAGAAGCCGTCGTGGCTCTTGGCGCGCCACCACTGGGTGTCCTTGCGCTGCCATTCGCGGGCGCTGAGGTCGTTTCCGATCGTGAAGCCGAAGACGTAGTCGCGCCAATCGGCGGCGTCGACGCGCGAGGCGGTCTTGCCGATCACGAGCGTGAGTTCGCCCTCGAACTCGAACTCGTCGATCGCGGCGGGCTTGGGGACGTCGCCCGGGCCCACGACCGTATTGACGGCCTTGAGGAACACGTTGGGGATTTCGGGCTTCTCGAGACCCTTGAACTCGAGCAGCGCGTTGTAGTTGTTGCCGACGCAGACCACCGTGCCGGGCTCGACGGGCGCGAGCAGTTCGACGGCGTCGAGCGAGCCGACGGCGTCGCCGGCGCTGCCACCCTCGAGCGGGTGGCCGGACAGGGCGCGGACGGTGTCGCCGTCGACGACGCCCCAGGCGGGGCCGTCGGGGGTTTGGTAGCGGACGATGCGCATGCGGTGCTCCTTCGTTCGGTGCGGGATCGGGCGTGCGGCCGGCGGCCGCGGGCGGCGAGGGCGTGGGTTCGGGCGGGTCGGTCGGCGTCAGTCGGCCGAGGCGTCGGGGGCGGCTTCGTCCTCTTCGCCGGCCTGGATGACAGGGGCGAGCGAGGCCACGGTGTGCTGGAGGTGCGCGGCGAGGAGTTCGGCGGCGGTGTCGGCGTCGCCGGCGCGCACGCGGTCGAAGATGGCTCGGTGCTCCTGCTGCGCTGCGGCCGTCCGGTCGCGTGTGGTGGCGAACAGGGCCAGGAAGCGGTCGGACTTGTGGCGCAGGTTGTCGATCGTCGACAGCAGGAGCGTGCGCTCCGAGCTCGCGTACAGCAGCTCGTGGAAGCGGGCGTTCGCTGCGAGCCACGTGGTGCTGTCCTTCGCATCGTCCATGCGCGCCATCTCGGCTTCGAGCGCGGCGAGGTCGTCGTCGCCGAACTTGGGAACGCCGATGCGTACGGCGAGCGACTCCAGGGCGATGCGGATCTCGTAGATCTCGCGGAGCTCGTGGGCCGACAGGTCGGCGACCACGGCACCGCGGTAGGGCTTGAGTTCGACCAGCCCTTCGCGCTCGAGCGTCCGCAGGGCCTCGCGAACGGGCATGCGACTCACGCCGAGACGTTCGGCGAGGTCGGCCTGCATCAGGCGCTCCCCGGGGCGAAGGCTGCCGGAGGTGATCGCCTCGCGGAGACGATCGACGACCTGTTCGGGCGCACGTTGGCGCTCCACTTGTCTCATCTGTGTAGAATCCATGATATTGGATCCAATCTGTGGGAGTGGTTGGAGTATAGGAACCGAGCGACGCGCTGTCAACTCGTCCCGTGCTTCCGTCCCCGACGGCTCGCGCCGCTGCCGCGCCGCCGCCCGGTAGGCTGACCGCACCGCCGCGCCGCAACCGATCCCACGTCCGCCGAGCCCTCCCCGGCCCGCCCCTGGCGTCCGCACCGCAGCCCGCGCCCCACGGAAGAGAGAGCGCATGAACCGTTTGATCCGAACCTTCCACAGCCGCCCGAAGGATGCCGTGCGCGAGCCCGACGCGAGCTGGAACCCCGACACCTGGGCGACCCGCGTCCCCCTCACGCACCTCGAGAACTTCGCCGAGGTGTTCCGGGCGGGATGGGAGAACCGCGACCGGCTCGGCTACGCCTGGCGCATCCTCGACGACGGCGTCTGCGACGGCTGCGCGCTCGGCACGACCGGGCTCGAGGATTGGACGATCGACGGCGTGCACCTGTGCAACGTCCGCCTGCGGCTGCTGCGGCTCAACACCCTCCCCGCCGCCGATCCGGCCGTGTTCGCCGACGCGGCCCGCCTCGCGGCGATGCCCTCGCGCGAGCTGCGCGAACTCGGGCGCCTCCCCCACCCGATGATCCGCCGCAAGGGCGACGCCGGCTTCGCGCCGATCTCCTGGGACGCCGCGCTCGACCTCGCCGCCGAGCGCATCGCCGCGTCGCATCCCGACGCCCGCTACCTCTACCTCACCAGCCGCGGGATTCCCAACGAGACCTACTACCAGGCGCAGAAGGCGTGGCGGGCGCTGGGCAGCAACCAGCTCGACAACGCGGCGCGCATCTGCCACTCGCCGTCGACGGTGGGGCTCAAGGCGGGGCTCGGCGTCGGGGCGACCACCTGCAGCTACACCGATCTGATCGGGACCGATCTGATCACCTTCATCGGATCGAACGTCGCCAAGAACCAGCCGGTGGTGATGAAGTACCTCTACCACGCGAAAAAGGCCGGCACCGAGGTGGTCGTCGTCAACCCCTACCGCGAGCCGGGGATGGACGCCTACTGGGTTCCGTCCGACCTCGAGAGCGCCCTCTTCGGCACCACGATCGCCGACGACTTCGTGCAGGTCGCGGCCGGCGGCGACCGCTGGTTCCTGCGGGGCGCCGTCAAGGCGTTGATCGAGATGGACGCGGT
>CBDUCW010000106.1:0-7550 GCA_965365745.1 uncultured Trueperaceae bacterium | reverse complement strand
CGTGCTGAGCTCGGGCGGGACCGGGATCGCGGGGCGTGACCACACGGTGCCGGTCGTCGAATCCCTGATCGTGAAGCCCCTCCCGGGCTTCGGAGAATTGTTCCGCATGGTCTCGTACGACGAGGTTGGAGCGGCCGCGATGCTCTCGCGCGCCCTGGGGGGCGTCGCCGCAGGGGCGCTGCTGTTCGCGTTGCCCGGCTCGAGCAACGCCGTCGCCACCGCCTGGGACAAGCTGCTCGGCCCCGAGCTCGAACACCTGGTGTTCGAGATGCTGCGCCAGCGCGGCTAGCAGGCCATGCGCGGCGGCGGTGCCGCACCCCTGCCACGAACGCCACACAGCAGCCGGCCGCTCGTGCACCGAGCGGCCGGCAGGCGGACCTCGCGTGCGGTGCGGCTCAGAACACCGTGCCGATGCTGAAGCTGAACACGCCCCCGGGGTGCGTGGGCGAGAAGCCGTAGTCGAAGCGAAGCGCCGGCAGCAGGACGCCGCCGAAGCCCAGGTTGACCTGGACGCCGAGCCCGGCCGCACCGAAGAGCGGTGCCTCGCCGATCGGGAAGCCCGGGACGTTCGACGCGTAGCCGACGTCGACGAAGCCGATGGCGATGATCGTCTGCGTCGCGAACGACGAGAAGCCGAAGTCGTAGCGGTACTCCACCGACGACGTGACGTAGGTCTGCGACAGGTTGAAGTCCTCGAGCAGGTAGCCGCGGATCTGCGTGGTGACGTCGGTGGTGCGCCCCACCCGGAACTGCCGGGACACCGGGTAGTCCTCGCCGAACTGATGCCCGGCGTTCACGCGGAACGCGAACACGTGCTTCGGGTCGTCGATCTCGTCGCTGATGTCGCGCAGCTGAACGTAGGCGCGGCCGCCGGCTTCGATCTGCTGGTAGCTGTACGGCGAGCGGCCGCCGCCGTCGGGATCGCGGTAGTCGTTGCCGAAGCCGACGCCGAAGCGGAGCGTTCCGTAGAGCCCGTCGGTCGGGAACTCGGGGTTGTCGCGCCCGTCGTAGAGCAGGCCGCCCGAGAGGAAGGTCGAGATCCCGTCGATGGGCAGGTAGTCGTCGGCGAGCTCCGAGGGGAGCGCGCAGTCGTCACCGTTGGTCACGTTGCCGTCGCCACCGAACTCGCACTCGGTGGCGGGCGGCTCGAGCACGATCTCGTTGAACGAGGTTCGCGCCGAGAGCCGCATCGTGGTGTCGGGCGCGACCGGGCGCGAGAGGCTGACCGAGAAGCCGGTGTTGCGCTCGCTGGTCTCGCCGACGTCGACGCGGTTGGCCTCGGTCTCGGGCAGGCCCGGGTACTGGATGCGCGTGCTGCCGTTCGCCGTGAGCGGTTGGTTGCTGTCGGTGACGCTGAACAGCGACACGGACAGCGAGGTCGGCGCGTCGGTCGTGTCGAGGTCCTTGTAGCTCAGGTAGAGCCACGGAACCGTGTAGCGAACGCTGCCCCCGAAGCGCAGGCCGACGTCGCTCGACTGTCCGTTGAGCTCGACCGACAGGCTGTGCGCGCGGCCCCAGAGGTTCCCCTGCGAGTACGAGACCGAGCCCGAGAAGCCGCTGTCGGTGGCGTACTGCGCCGACGGCTGGAAGAGGCCGGTCTCGAGCCGTCGCAGCTCCACCACCACGGTCACGCGGTTGGGGTAGCCGCCTTCGGGCTGGGTCTCGGCGAAGGAGAGGTTCACGCCCTGGGGTTGCACGACCTCGAGCCGACTCAGATCGCGCAGACCGCCGTTGATCTCGTTGGCGTTGAAGACCGCGCCGGGCTCGGGCAGGTACCGGGTGACGACGAAGGGCTGCACGTTCGACTCCGATTCGCCGAAGTCGAACTCGTAGCCGTCGATGAGGAGCTCGACGGGCCGCAGGATGTAGCTGCCGTCGACGTAGGTGAAGGGCTGCGGGTTCGCGCTCCCGTAGAAATCGGTCGGCAGGAGCCGGTACCCGGCTTCCTGGTAGTACCGCGCGATGGTGCCGAAGTCCTCGCGGGCCAGCGTCGACGTGAAGGTGTCGCCGACCTCGAGCGACAGCAGAGCGAGCAACTCGTCGTCTCCGAAGACCGAGTTGCCCTCGATCACGATCTCCTCGATGGGACCGGCGCTCTCGGGCGGCCCGAGCTCGAAGCCGACGCGCACGCGGCCGCCCTGCAGCAGCGCCGTCGTCAGGCGCACGTCGCCGCTGCGGGAGCGCGCGAGCCGCTTCACGTCGGCGAGCAGCGTGTCGTAGTTGAACAGGTCGCCGGCGCCCAGCGTGAGCGCAGCCGGCCCCACCCCGATCGCCGTCGTATCGACGGCGCTGATGCGGAGCTCGCGGATCACGAGGGCGAGGGTTCCGTTGCTGAGCTCGGTGCGCTCGCGATCGACCCCGCTGCCGCGATAGCCGAGCTCTCGGTAGCGCGCGTCGACGCGGCCGGCCAGGGTCCGGTACCCCTGGAGGTCGAAGCCGTCCTCGCGCACCAGCGCTGCGAAGATCGTCTCGATCTCGGCGTCGTCGAGGACGGTGTTGCCCTGTACGTCGAGGGCGTCGATCGGGGCGCTCTCCTCGATGCGGTAGGTCAGCACGACGGGCGTCGAGGCGTCGGCGACGGCTCCCGTCGACGCAGCGGTCGACGGCGTCTCGCCCGTCGCGCCGTCGTCCGTGTTCGCCGCGTCCGCGGCGGCCTCATCCTCGGGAACCACGCGCAGCGACACGCCGACGTCGTACGGCAACCCGGCGAAGAAGGGCGCGCCCGGCGTGCGGTAGGCCTGCCGGATCGTGGCCAGCGCATCCTCCGCTCGGATCGTGTTGTAGATCTCGCCTGCTTCGATCAGGTTCTCGCGCGCCAGCGCGGAGGCCAGCACCGCGTCGCCGACGAGCTCGTTTCCGTCGAAGCGCACGTCGGCGACGCGCGGATTCTCGACGAGGTCGATCACCAGCACCGGGCCGCTCGCGCGCGGCTCCAGCGAGAGGGAGACCTCGCGGTAGGTCCCGAGACCGTAGATGCGGTTGCGCTCTGCCTCGAGATCGATCGACGCGGCCGGCGTGCCGGGGCGGGCCGCGATGATGACGCGGACGATGTCGGCGTTCGCGGTGGCGCCGCGGATCTCGACCGCCGCGAGCGGGCCGCGAACGTCGGGCACCGTCTGGGCGACGGCGCCCGGGGCGAGCAGGAGCGCGAGCAGCGTGACGAGAGCGGCGAGGAGGCGTGCGAACGCAGGAGCCGGCCGGGTGGCACGGCCCCTGCGGCGAAGGTCGTGGGGCAGCATGGCGGTAGTGTACCGGACACCTCGTGAGAATCGTTTTCGGGGATGGCGGGGCGTCCCCGCGAGGGTTCGCAGCCCCTGCGGAGGCCCGCGAGGGCGCCGCCGCGACCGTCCCGTCACGGGACACGAGCCCCGCTCGGCACCGCCGCTAGACTACGCCCATGCTTCCCGCCGAACGCTTCAACCAAGCCACCGGTCTCCGTCAGGATGCGGTCGCCCGCATCCGCGAGACGACCGACCTCGAACCCGACGTCGCGATCGTGCTCGGCTCCGGGCTCGGGCCGCTCGCCGACGAGATCGACGTCGAGGCGAGCTTCGACTACGCCGACCTCCCCGGCTTCACGCCGTCGAGCGCGCCGGGGCACGACGGACGCCTGCTGCTGGGAACGCTCGAGGGCCGCAGCGTGGTCGCGATGCGCGGCCGGATGCACCCCTACGACGGTCTCGACCCCCATCAGGTGGCGTTCCCGGTGCGTGTGATGCACGCGCTGGGCGCCGAGCGCCTCCTCGTGTCGAACGCCTGCGGCGGCCTCGATCCGAACTGGAACGCCGGCGACCTGATGCTGCAGCTCGACTTCATCAACTACACCTGGCAGTCGCCCCTGTCCGGGCCCAACGACCCGGACCTCGGGCCGCGCTTTCCGGTGATGTTCGACGCCTACGATCCCGCCTACCTCGAACTCGCCCGCCGCACCGCACGGCAGGAGGACATCCTGCTTCGCGAGGGGGTCTACCTGGCCGTCCAGGGCCCCTCCTACGCGACGAAGGCCGAGCTGCGCATGTTCCGCGCCTGGGGCGCCGATGCCATCGGCATGTCCACGGTGTTCGAGGTGCTGGCCGCCCGCCACGAGGGGATGCGGGTCCTGGGCATCTCGTCGGTGACCGACCGTGCCGTGCCCGACAGCGGGCATCACGCCGACGGCGACGAGGTACTGCGCATGGCCGCGCAGTCGGGGGCGACCTTCCGCCGCCTGGTGCGGGCGCTGCTGCCGCAGCTGTGAGCCTGCGCGACGTTCGGCGTCGCATCGAGGCGGCGTGCGCCCGCGCGGGACGCGACCCCGCCGAGGTGACGCTCGTCGCCGTGACGAAGGGGCAGGATCTCGCCACGATCCAGCGCGAGGTGCTCGATCACGGACACCGCATCCTCGGCGAGAACCGCGTGCAGGAGTGGCGCGACAAGCGCGACGCGCTGGCCGCCGACCCCGACGCTCCGGACGTGGAGTGGCACTTCATCGGCAATCTGCAGACGAACAAGGTGAAGTACCTGGCCGATATCCACACCGTTCATTCGTTGAACCGTGTCAAGCTCGCCAACACGATGGAGAAGCAGGGCGCGAGACGGGGCTTCCGGACGCGGGCCATGGTCGAGCTGAACGTCTCCGGCGAGGCCAGCAAGGAGGGGGCCGAGGTCGGCGACGCCGAGCGGCTCGTCGAACACGCGCGCGGCCTCGAGCACGTGACCGTGGCCGGCCTGATGGCGATGGCACCGTACAGCGACGATCCGGAGGACGCCCGGCCGACCTTCCGTCGACTGCGTCGGCTGGGCGAGAAGCTGGGCCTGCGCGAGCTGTCGATGGGGATGTCGGGCGACTTCGAGGTCGCCATCGAGGAGGGCGCCACGATCGTCCGGGTGGGCTCCGCCATCTTCGAGCCGAGCCACGACTGAGGCTGCCCCGGCGCAGCCCCTGCGGCGGCCGCCTTGCCGTCCGTGCATGGCTGCAACGCGCCGAGGCGGCGACCCGACGGCCGGCGCCGGTGCAACGCACCCAGCCTCAGGGCTGCGCGGCGTCGCCCTCCCCGGCGCGATCCGCGCCGAGCGCCTGCTCGAGCGTCACCCACGCCAACGTCGCGCACTTCACCCGGGCGTGCAGCTTGCTCACGCCCTGCAGCACGGCGAGATCGCCGAGCGAGGGGTCCGGCTCCTCGCCGCGGATCATCGCCTTGAAGCGCTCGGCGAGCTCGAGGGCATCGTCGACCGCCAACCCCGTCACCGCCTCGGTCAGCATCGACGCCGAGGCCTGACTGATCGCGCAGCCCGCGCCGGTGAAGGTGGCCCGCTGCACCGATCCGTCGTCGACGTAGAGGAACAGTTCGAGCTCGTCGCCGCACGAGGGGTTCAGCCCCTCCTCGCGATGCGTGTGCGGATCGAGCGCGCGCTTGTTGCGCGGGTGCCGCGAGTGGTCCAGGATCGCCTGCTGGTAGAGGTTCTGGAGGAAGTTGTTCATGGGCTCGGCGCGAAGAAGTCGCGGGTGGCCACCAGCGCGTCGACGAAGGTGTCGATTTCGGCCTCGGTCGTGGTGAGGTAGAAGCTCGCCCGGGCCGTCGACTGGACGCCGAGCGCGTCCATGAGCGGCTGGGTGCAGTGGTGGCCTGCGCGCACCGCGATCCCCGCCTGATCGAGCGCGGTGGCGACGTCGTGCGGATGCACGCCGTCGACGTTGAAGGCGACGATGCCGCCCCGATCGGGGCCCTCGGGGCCGTAGACGGACACGCCGTCGACGTCGCGGAGCCGCGCCAGCGCGTACCGCGCGAGGGCCCGGTCGTGATCCCAGATCGCGTCGAGACCGACCGCTTCGAGGAAGTCGACCGCCGCTCCGAGGCCGATCGCCTCGGCGATGTTCGGGGTGCCCGCCTCGAACCGCATCGGCGGCGGGGCGTAGGTGCTGCCCTCGACGCGGACCTTGCGGATCATTTCGCCGCCGCCGAGGAAGGGCGGCATGGCGGCCAGCAGTTCGGAGCGTCCCCACAGCGCGCCGGCTCCGGTCGGTCCGCACATCTTGTGTCCGGAGATGGCGTAGAAGTCGGCCCCGAGGGCGGTGACGTCCACCGGCATGTGGGGCGCGGCCTGCGCTCCGTCCACGAGCAGCAGCGCGCCGGCGTCGTGGGCGATCTCGGCGATCTCGGCGATCGGATTGACGAGCCCGAGCACGTTCGACATGTGGAACGTGGCCACGAGCTTGCTGCGCGGCCCCAACGCCTCGGCGAGCGCCGCGAGGTCGACGCGCTGATCGTCCGCCAGCGGTACGCCGCGGATCCGAATGCCCAGATCGTCGGTGAGCAGATGCCAGGGAACGAGGTTGGCGTGGTGTTCGGCCACGGTCACGACGATCTCGTCGCCGGGCTCGAGGTTCGCCCGCCCCCAGCTCTGCGCCACGAGGTTGATGGCCTCGGTCGTGTTCCGCGTGAACACGATCTCGCGGGCGTCGGAGGCCCCGAGGAATCGGGCCACCTTGGCCCGGGCGGCTTCGTACAGCTCGGTCGCTTCGGACGCCAGCGTGTGGGCGCCGCGGTGCACGTTCGCGTGGTGCTTCGTGTAGTAGCTGTGCATCGCATCGAGCACGGCACGGGGCTTCTGCGAGGAGGCGGCGTGGTCGAGGTAGACCAGCGGACGCCCGTTCACCTCGCGGGCGAGGATCGGGAACTCGGCGCGCAGCGCGTCGACGTCGAGGCTCCCCGCGGCAGCTCCGTCGCCCGAGGATCGGCGCGCCGAAGTCGTGGGCATCGCATCGGACATGGGGCGACGCTATCACGGCTCGAAACGGGCTCTCGGACCCCTCGACACGTACCCGCTCGGCGTCGCGGACCGCCGCGGGGCCGCGCCGCGCCGGCCTCAGCTGCGGTCGGGGAGGCGCGGGCTCGCCTCGTCGTCGCGGACGAGGGTGAAGCCGATCCGGTACACCGACCCGCGCGTCGATCGCATGGCCAATATGCGCGCGAAGAGGTCGAGCATCTCGGCCAGCATGGCGCGTGCGTCGTCGTCGTCGAGGCGCACGGTGTCCCAGATCACGTCACCGAGCACCGGGCCGGCGCCCACGGCCGACGGCTCCACGAAGATGCCCTCGTCGCCGATGCGTCCGGTGGAACGCTCGATGCGACCCTCGGAATCGCGCAGGATGCGCCGCCCCAAGTCGTCCTGGTCGCGCATCGCTCGGGCCAGGCCGCCGGCCGCGCCCACGCGGTGCTCGCGGCCCTCGTCCAGCAGTCGGTCGCGCAGTTCGACGTAGGGCGTCGCGTAGTACGGGACGAAGAAGGCGTCGGCGGTGGAGCGGTACCGCTTGATGGGCCGGCCGGCCCGGGGCGTCTGGGCGACGATCTCCACCAGACCGAGCTTCCGCAGCACGCGCAGGCGGTAGAGCATCGCATCGAGCTCCACCCCGAGCTCGTCAGCGGCCTCCGAGGCCGATCGGGTGCGCGCCAGAAACGGTTCGAGCCACCGCGACCGCTCGGCATCGGCGAGCAGCTCGGCGGCCGCCCCCTCGTCCACGAGCTTCCACGCGCGCGCGTCGGGGGCCGCGTCGCCGGCCCGCGGCTCGT
>CBDUCW010000105.1:0-7596 GCA_965365745.1 uncultured Trueperaceae bacterium | reverse complement strand
TGCCCCGCGACGACCCCGCCGCGTACCGGCAGGCCCTGCGCGATGCTGCCGTCGCGCTTCCCGCGCGCGCCGGCGCCGGCGGCATCGCCGACCTCGTCGAGGGCGAGGTGGCGGCCGGGCGGGCGGAGGGACTCGTCTTCGCCGAGGTAACGGCGGGCGGACTCGTGCCGGTCGACGGCCCCCGCTGAGGCGTCCACGGAGGTCCGGGCGCGTCGAGCCCCCACGGTAGACTGACGGCAATGAGAGAAAAGCTCGAACAACTCGCCCACGAGTTCGAGGAGCTCGAGCGCCAGCTCGCCGATCCGGCCGTGATCTCCGATCAGGTCCGGTATCGCGAGGCGATGCAGCGCTACAGCGACCTCAAGGGCATCGTCGAGGCCTACCGCAGGTACCTCGGCGTGCTCGACGAACTCGAGCAGGCACGCGAACTGGCCGCCGACGACGGCGATCCCGACATGGCGTCGATGGCGCGCGACGAGCTCGAACGGCTCGAGCCCGAACGCGACCGCCTCGAGGCCCGCCTCGAACGCCTGCTCCTGCCCAAAGACCCCTACGACGCCAAGGACGTCATCCTGGAGATCCGCGCCGCGGCCGGGGGCGACGAAGCCTCGCTCTTCGCCGGCGAGATCCTCGAGATGTACCGCCGCTACGCCGACGCCCTCGGCCTCGCCACCGAGCTGCTGGACTCCGCCGCGACCGACGTCGGCGGCGTATCCAAAGCCTCGATGGAGATCCACGGCCAGAGCGCCGGCAGCGGTCCCTACGCCCACTTCAAGTTCGAGTCGGGCGTGCACCGCGTGCAGCGGGTCCCGTCCACCGAGACCCAGGGCCGCATCCACACGAGCACGGTGACGGTCGCCGTGCTCCCCGAGGCCGAGGACGTCGACGTCGGCCTCTCCCCCGAGGACTACCGCGTCGACGTGTTCCGCTCGTCGGGCCCGGGCGGCCAGTCGGTCAACACCACCGACTCGGCGGTGCGGATCACCTACAAGGCCGGCACCCCCGACGAGATCGTCGTCAGCTGCCAGGACGGCAAGAGCCAGCACAAGAACAAGGAGAAGGCGCTGACCGTCCTCCGGGCGCGGCTGCTCGAACGCGAGCGCGAACGCGCCGCGGCCGAGGCGCGCGAGGCGCGTCTGGTGCAGATCGGCACCGGCGATCGCAGCGAGAAGATCCGAACCTACAACTTCCCGCAGTCGCGGGTGACCGACCACCGCATCGGCTTCACGACGCGGAACCTCGCCGACGTGCTCGCCGGCGGCCTCGGCGAGCTGACGCAGGCGCTCGCCGACGCCGAGCAGGAGCGTCAGATGGCCGAACTCACCGTCGCAGCCGAGGAGGGCGCCGCCACGGCGCAGGCTTCCGGTGGCGCGGCGTGAATTCGTCGTTGCCGCGGCCATCCTGCTCGACGCGCATGGGCGCGTTCTGCTCGTCGGCAACGACTGGCAAGGCTACGGCAACGTCCGCTACACCCTCCCCGGAGGCGTCGTGGAGAAGGGCGAAGGCACGCTCGACGCGCTGAGCCGCGAGGTTCGCGAAGAGACCGGCCTCGCCATCACCCACGTGCACCACTTGGCCTACTCGGTGCACGTCGAAGACGTGCGTCGCAACGACCGTGCGCTCAGCTTCGCCTTCCTGGCCGACTACGAAGGGCTGCTCAATCCCCGCGATCCCGACGGATTCATCGTCGAGGCTCGCTTCTTCCCCGTCGAAGAGGTCGAGTCGATCATCCCCATCCCGCCGCTCCGCGAGCCGCTGGCCGCCTACCTGCGCGACCGAACGCCCGGGCGCTTCTTCACGTACGGGGGGTGGGACGGCCGCGGGGTGCGCGTCGTCAACCCATGAGCGCCGCCAAACGCCACCGCGGCCCGAAGAACCCCCGGCGTCGGCCCACGGGCGATTCGACCGGCTCCGGCGCTGCGACGTCCGGGCGGTCCCCCACGGGCTCCCGCACCGGCCGGTCGAACGACGGCGAGGCGCGGTCCGCGGATCGGCGTTCCTCGGGCAGCGCCCTGCGGAATCACCGGAAGCTGATGGTCTACCTGCTCGCCGGCGCCTTCGTTCTTCTCGTGGCCGTGCGCGCGACCGTGGACCTCGAAGCTCCGATCCCGGCGTCGGCGCCGAGCGGCTCGTCTGCCGCCGCCGCGGCCACCGCCCCGTCGCCTGCGCAGCCCGGTCCCATGGACGCCGGCACGGAGGGCGCAGAGCGCGCGGCGACGCCGGCCGACGGCGCTTCGCGGGCGGCTGCGGAACCCCAGGGCTCCCCGTCCACGGCGTCGCAGGCCGACGTCGATCCGCGACGTGGGATCTTCGGGGTGGACGAGAGCGGCGAGCCGAGCGCGGCCTCGCGCGAATCGACCGTTGCGGCCTCTGCGACCGCCCCCGATGCCCGCTCCGACGTGCCGCCGAACGAGGCCTCCCCCGCGGCCGCGGAGGCCGACGAGGACACCGATCGTCGATCCCGCCCCGGAGCGGCCGCGGAGGCGCTTCCGGTCGGCGGCGCGTCGGCGTCCGGCGCGGTCGATCCGGCCCCGGCCGTCGTCTTCCCCTGGCTCGACCCCGCGGCGCTGGTCCGCGCGGCGACCGATCCCGAAGCGCCGAGCACCGTGCGGCTCGTCGTGCGCACGCGGCCGGCCGGCGCCCGCGTGCTGCTCGCCGGGCGCCCGATCGGGACGACCCCGCTCGAGGCGTCGGTGGCCGCGACCGGGCTCACGCCCCTGCGCGTCGACGTCCCCGACGAGCCCGGCGTTCGCGGCTACGCGCCCTTCGACGGCGTGCTCGATCTGTCGCACGACGTCGAGCTCGAGCTCGAGCTCTTTCCGCGCTGAGGTCCAGCCGACGAACGGTGCCGACGAATGGAGCCTGGGCCGCACGCAGCGCGTGCGGCCCAGGCTCGAGGCTCGATCGTCCCGGCGACCGGGGCGCGCGGGCGCGCCCCGAGGCCGGAGACGCGCCTACATGTTGTCGACGAGCGCCTCGCCGAACTCGCTGCACTTGAGCAGCGTGGCGCCGCTCATCTGGCGCTCGAAATCGTAGGTGACGCGCTTCTGCGCGATCGTCTTGGCCATCGACTCGAGGATCAGGTCGGCCGCGTCGTTCCAGCCGAGGTGCCGCAGCATCATCTCCCCCGAGAGGATGACCGACGAGGGGTTGACCTTGTCCTGGCCGGCGTACTTGGGTGCGGTTCCGTGCGTGGCCTCGAAGACGGCGTGCCCGGTGTCGTAGTTGATGTTCGCGCCCGGCGCGATGCCGATGCCGCCCACCTGCGCGGCGAGGGCGTCGCTGATGTAGTCGCCGTTCAGGTTCATCGTCGCGAGCACGTGGTACTCGGCCGGCCGCAGGATGATCTGCTGGAGCATGGCGTCGGCGATCACGTCCTTGATGGTGATCGTCGTCCCCGTGCGGGGGTTCTCGAAGGTGCACCAGGGTCCGCCGTCGAGTTCGGTCGCGCCGTACTCGCGCTTGGCCAGGTCGTAGCCCCAGTCCCGGAAGGCGCCCTCGGTGAACTTCATGATGTTGCCCTTGTGCACGAGCGTCACCGTGGGCTTGTCGTTCGCGATGGCGTAGTCGATCGCCGCGCGTACGATCCGCTCGGTGCCCTCCTTCGAGACGGGCTTGATGCCGATCCCCGACGTGTCGGGAAAGCGGATCTTGTCGTACTGCGCCGGGAAGCGCTCGGCGAACAGCCGCTTGAACGCTTCGACGTCGTCGCTGCCGTTCTGGAACTCGATGCCGGCGTAGATGTCTTCGGTGTTCTCGCGGAAGATCACCATGTCGACGTCGCCTGGGTTCTTCACCGGGCTCGGAACGCCGTCGAAGTACTGCACCGGGCGGACGCAGGCGTACAGGTCCATGCGCTGCCGGATGGCGACGTTGATCGAGCGGATGCCTCCGCCCACGGGGGTCGTGAGCGGCCCTTTGATCCCGACGAGGTACTCCTCGAGCGCGTGGATCGTCTCGTCCGGAAGCCAGACGACCTCGCCGTAGACGTCGTTCGCCTTGTCTCCGGCGTAGACCTCCATCCACGCGATCTCCTTGGATCCGCCGTAGGCCTTCTCGACCGCGGCGTCGAGGACGCGCTGCGAGGCGGCCCAGATGTCGGGGCCGGTTCCGTCGCCTTCGATGAACGCCACGATCGGGCGGTCGCCGACCTGCAGCTCGCCTCCGGCCAGCGTGATCTTGTCGCCGTCGGGTACCTGAATCTTGTCGAATGCCATGGTCACCTCGTGGGAATCGGTGCGGGGTGGGGTTGGGGTTCGCAAGCGGCAGAATAGCACGGACTGGTAGCATGCCTGTATGAGCTTTCCGCAACGAATTTCCGTCCAGGACGCACTTCACCGCGTTCGCGAGGCGGCGCCGAAGCTGCCCTCCGAGGTCGTGCCGGCCCGCGCCGCGGCCGGCCGCGTGCTGGCCTCGGACCTGGCCGCCCTCGCCGACCACCCCACGGTCGACAACAGCGCCCTCGACGGCTTCGCCTGCCGCGTCGAAGACACCCGCGAGGCCACCGCCGAGGATCCGGTCGATCTCGACGTGGTGGGCACGGTGCCGGCCGGCCGGCCGTGGGACGGGCGCGTCGGTCCGGGGCAGGCGGTCGCGATCTACACCGGCGGCGCCGTGCCCGACGGAGCCGACGGCATCGTGCCCGTGGAGGCGACCGAGCGCGACGGCGACCGGGTGCGCCTCCGCCAGCCGGCGCAGGCGCGCGACATCCGGCCGGCTGCGGACGACCTGCGCCGCGGCGAGACGTATCTCCGTGCCGGGCGACGCCTCGACGCGGCCGCCCTCGGCCTCGTGGCGGCGATGGGCCACGACCGGGTCTCGGTGGCGCGCCGTCCGCGCGTCGCCCTGCTCACGACCGGAGACGAGGTCGTGCCGCCCGGCTCGCCTCTGCCCGCCGGCAGCGTCTACGACGCGAACGGTCCGTCGCTCCGCGCGATGCTGACCGCCGCCGGGGCCGAGCTGGTCGAACTCGAGCACAGCCGCGACACCCTCGAGGAGCTCGAGGCGCTGACGCAGGAGGCCTCGGTCGACCTGATCGTCAGTTCGGGCGGCGTGTCGATGGGCGGGCGCGACGTCGTTCGCGACCTCCTGCTCGGCGGCACGGTGCACTTCTGGAAACTGCGCATGAAACCGGGCGGCCCGGTGCTGTTCGCCGAGCGGAACGGAACCCCGTGGCTGGGCCTGCCGGGCAACCCCGTGTCGAGTCCGGTCGCCTTCGTCCTGATCGGGATCCCGCTGCTGCAGGCGATGACCGGCTCCACCGATCCGGCGCCCTACGACGCTCGAACCTGGGCGCAGTCCGACGTTCGCCTCGCGGCGTCCGGCGACAAGGAGACCTTCGCTCGGGTGCGCCTCGTGTCGCCCGAGGAGCCGGGCCTGCCCCGGGCCGAAGCGGTTCGGAGCCAGTCCTCCGGCGTGCTGTCGGCGCTCGCCGAATCCGATGCCCTCGCCTGCCTCGCTCCCCATGCGGTCGTCGAGCCGGGCGACCCCGTGCCCGTCGTGCGCCTCGGTCCCTACCTGTCGTGATCGCCGGTGGGCACGTCCGTCGCTCGCGCGAGGCCGAGCCGCTCGTCGACCCGCGCGGCGAGATCGCCGTCGATGCGCTCGCGCACGAAGCTGCGCAGCAAGGCGACGCCGGCTCCGGCGGTGGGCGCGGTCCACAGCCGGCCGTCGCGGACGGGTCCGTCGCCGTCGACGTCCAGCGCCGCGTAATCGCGCGCGTGCTCGACGACCTCGGGGTGCGTCGCTACGCGATGCCCCCGCACGATGCCGGCCGCCCCCAGCAGGAGCGTTCCGCTGGAGATGCCGAACAGGTGCACGTCGTCGCGGGCGGCGACCCGCGCCACGAAGCCCGTGGTCGCATCGTCGCGGAGCGCTTGCGCGACGCCGGCCCCGCCGGGCACGACGAGCCCGTCGAGCTCCGGAACGGCCGCGAAGGGCCAGGCCGGGGTGAGCGTGAGGTCGGCGTCGGTCTGGATGCTGGCGCGCGAGCGGGCCACGGTGAAGGCCTCGAGCTCGAGCGCGTCGCCGGCCAGCGCGGCTGCGGTCTGCAGCACCGCCAGCGGGCCGACCGCGTCGAGGTCGCCCACCCGGTGGAACACCAGCACGCCGATCCGCATGCTGCGCACCGTACCAGCCGACCGGCGGCAGCGCCGCCGTGCGCCTCGTGAGCGACGCGAGGCACGCCCCGGGCACGCGCCTGGGACGCGACTTCTTCGCCCGCCCGGCGGACGCGGTGGCACGCGACCTGCTCGGCTGCACGTTCACCTCGGGAGCGACGCGCGTTCGCATCGTCGAAACCGAGGCCTACCTCGGCGAGACCGACGCCGCCTGCCACGCACGTGTCGGGCGCACGCCGCGCACCGCGACGATGTACGGTCCGCCCGGCACCCTCTACGTCTACCTGATCTACGGCCTGCACTGGCTCGTCAACATCGTCTGCTCGCACGAGGGCGATCCCCACGCGGTGCTGCTCCGGGCGGCCGAACCGCTGCCCGCCCCCCGAGCTCCCGAAGCACCTCGGTCCCACCCCCGACTGGACGGTCCCGGACGCCTCGGCGCCGCGCTCGGACTCGACGGCGAGGACGACGGGCGCTGCCTGGTCGACGGCCGCGTGTCGGTGCGGGCCGGCACGCCCCCGCGCCGCATCGCCGTGGGACCGAGGATCGGCGTCGACTACGCCGGCTCGTGGGCCGACGCTCCGCTGCGCTTCGGCGACGCGGACAGCGAAGCGCTCTCGCGCCCGTTTCCCGACCAGTCGTCCCCGCAATCCGCCGCCTCCCGCGCCCCGTGAACTCCTCGGATCCCGGGGCTTCGCCCGACACGGCCCCGGCGCGGGACACTACAACGCCGTTATCTTTCTGATCGTCCGTCACACGCGTGGCGCAGGCGATCCGCCCCCTTGCGATCGGCGCCCGACCGTGCCGTGAAGGTGCCCGCGGTGCGGCGCGACGGCATCCAGCCCCCCCCGCGCGCGAACGTCACTCCGTGGGGCCGTACTCCTCGCGCGGCCGCGTCCGCCCCTGCCGCAGCCCCGGGACCTCGGGCTCGACGTGGATCGTCGCGAGCAACCCGGGCAGCTCGGCCGCGAGCGCATCCTCGAGCTCGTCGGCGAGGGCGTGGGCCTCGCGCACGCGCATTTCGGGATCGACGAAGATGTCGAACTCGGCGAAGCGCTGGCTCCCAGCGCGTCGGCTGCGGAGGCGGTGGTAGCCACGAACGCGCGGATCGCTTCGAAGGATGCCGAGGATCGTCTGCTCCTCCCGCTCGGGCAGACGCTCGTCGAGCAGCTGCGACAGCGAGCGCCGCACGAGGCGAAGCCCCTCACGCAGGATGTTCACCGCGACGAAGAGCGCGATCAGGGGGTCGAGACGAAGCCAGCCCGTGGCCGCCACGGCACCCACGCCGACGAAGACGCCGAGCGAGGTCCACACGTCGGTGCGCAGATGGCGGGCGTTGGCCCGCAGCGCAGCGGACTCGCGGCGTCTCCCCTCGCGGTCGAGCCACAGCGACGCTGCCCCGTTGAGCACGGTCGCTCCAGCGGCCACCCAGAGCGCCGTGCCGAGCGCTTCGAGCGGCGCCGGATCGCGCAGACCG
>CBDUCW010000104.1:0-7655 GCA_965365745.1 uncultured Trueperaceae bacterium | reverse complement strand
CCGGCACTGGCGGCGGTCGTGACCCTGCCGGCCGCCCTGCCGGTCGAGCTCGGCTGGATCCCGTGGCTCCCCGAGGCGGTGGGGCCGCGCGAGGTCGTCGTGGGGCTCGTCGCGCTGGTGCTGATCGCGCTCGAGCTCGGCACCCCCAACGAGCGTTCGATCCAGGTGGTGGCGTTCTCGCTGTTCGCCTACCTCTACATCCCCTTCGCGGTCAGCCACGCCATCACCCTGCGCTACACGCCCGGCGTCGACGGCGGGGCCTGGCTGCTCCTCGTGGCGGTGCTCGGCATCGTCGGCTCGGACGTGGGCGGGTACGTCGTGGGCAGCGCGATCGGCCGGCGCCGCCTCGCCCCACGCATCAGCCCCAACAAGACGGTCGAGGGCGCGGTCGGCGGCATCGCCTTGGCCGTCGCCTCGACCGCGCTGGCGCTCGTCCTGGGGCCGTCGCTGCTGGGCGCGAATGCGCCATCGGCGCCCTTCGGGCTCGGCGCCGGCGTCGCCCTGGCCGCGGGCGCGGCCGTCGCGGCGCAGGTCGGCGACCTGTTCGAGAGCCTGCTCAAGCGCTGGAGCGGCGTGAAGGACGCCGGAAGCCTGCTGCCGGGGCACGGCGGCGCCCTCGACCGCATGGACAGTTGGCTCGTGGCGCTGCCGGTCACGTACTACCTGGCGGTGCTCTTCGTCGTCTGAGACGCGTCGGGGCGGCCGCGACACCGCGTGTATGCTGGGCGGCGCTATGGACGCTGCCGATCCGCCCGCCGACCTGATCCCTTCCGAGGATGCGCGTCGCGTCGCACCGAACTTCGTCACCGATGCGATCGACGACGACTTGCGTGCGGGGCGCGTTCGCGAGGTCGTGACGCGGTTCCCGCCCGAGCCCAACGGCTACCTGCACGTCGGGCACGTCAAGGCGATCTTCATCGACTTCGCGGTGGCGGCCGACTACGGCGGGCGCACCTTCCTGCGCTTCGACGACACGAACCCGACCACCGAAGACACCGAGTTCGTCGAAGCCATGAAGCGCGACATCGCCTGGCTGGGCTTCGAGTGGAGCGAGGAGCGGCACGCGTCGGACTACTTCGAGCGGCTCTACGAGCTCGCCCGCGTGTTGATCCGTCGCGGGCACGCCTACGTCGATTCGCAGACCGAGGAGGAGATCCGCGACGGGCGCGGCACGGTGACGGAGCCCGGCACGGCCAGCCCGTACCGCGAGCGGAGCGTCGAGGCCAACCTCGACCTGTTCGCGCGCATGCGCGCCGGCGAGTTCCCGGACGGAGCCCACGTCCTGCGGGCCAAGATCGACATGAGCTCGCCCAACATGCTCATGCGCGACCCGCTGCTGTACCGGATCCGGCACCACGCGCACTACCGGACCGGCAGCGCGTGGCCCATCTACCCCATGTACGACTTCGCGCACCCGCTCTCGGATGCGATCGAGGGCATCACGCACTCGCTGTGCACGCTCGAGTTCGACAACAACCGCGAGGTCTACGACTGGCTGCTCGAGCGCCTGATCGAGGCTGGGGAGTTCACCCGTCCGCGCCCGCACCAGTACGAGTTCGCGCGCCTGAACCCGGAGTACACGGTCACCAGCAAGCGCAAGCTGATCCCGCTCGTGCGCGAGGGCGCGGTCGACGGCTGGGACGATCCGCGCATGCCGACCATCAGCGGGCTGCGGCGCCGCGGCGTGCCGCCGGAAGCGCTCTGCACCTTCGCGAACCGGGTCGGCTACACGAAGGCCAACGCGCGCACCGACATCGCCCTGCTCGAGCACACGATCCGCGACGAGCTCAACACCCGCGCCCCGCGCGTGATGGGCGTGCTCGACCCGCTCCGCGTGACCCTGACCAACGTCGACGAGGACCACCTCGAGACCCTCGACGCACCGCACTGGCCCCACGACGTGCCGGGCGACTCCACCCGGCCGCTGCCCTTCGGGCGCGACGTGGCGATCGAGCGCGGCGACTTCGCCGACGACCCGCCCAAGGGCTGGCGGCGCCTGTCGCCCGGCGCCACCGTGCGCCTGCGGCATGCGGTCGTCATCACCTGCGACGAGGTCGTGCGCGACGCGGCGGGCCAGCCGATCGAGCTCCGCTGCCGGGTGCGCGACGAAGCCGACCTCGAGGCCGAAGGCAGCAAGGTGCGCGGCGTGCTGCACTGGGTGCACGCGCCGAGCGCGCTCGAGGCCGAGATCCGGCTCTACGACCGTCTCTTCGCCGACCCCGAGCCCGACGCCACCGAGGGCGACCTGGTCGACAAGGTGAACCCCGGGTCGCTGCGGGTCGTGCGCGGCCTCGTCGAGCCGTCCGTGGCCGACGACCCGGTCGATACCCGCTACCAGTTCGAGCGCAGCGGCTACTTTTGGCGCGATCCGGTCGACGGGCGGGGCGACGCGCTCGTGTTCAACCGCATCGTCACCCTCAAGGACGGCTGGACGCGCAGGCACGCCGACGACCGCCCCGCTGCGGGGGATTCCGAGGAGGAACCCGAGGCCTCGCGTCGCCCGGCCGCGCGGGCGGGCGAGGAGCCCGAGCCGATCGACATGCTCCCGGCCGAGCAGCTGCCCGTCTTCGAGCGCTACCGCGGCGATCTGGGCCTCAGCGAGACCGACGCCGCCCGCATCGCCGCCGACCCGGCCGTCGCCGACCTGTTCGACGCGGCCCTGCAACGGCACGACAATGCCGACGGCCTGGCCAACTGGGTGGTCAACGAGGTGCTCCGCGAGCTGAAGGGGAGCCCGGGCGGCGCGATGCCGCTGGGGCCGAGCGACCTCGCCGAGCTGGTGGCGCTGGTCGACGAAGGGGTGCTCAACAACCGCATCGCGAAGGAGGTCTTCGACGCCGTTCTGGCCGGCGAGGGGTCGCCCCGCGCGATCGTCGCCGACCGCGGCCTCGAGCAGGTCACCGACGAGGAGGCGATCCGCCGTGCCGTCGACGAAGTGCTCGCCGCGCACCCGGACGAGGTGGCCACCTACCGCGAGGGGAAGACGGGGTTGATCGGCTTCTTCATCGGCCAGGTGATGCGAGCCACGGGCGGCAAGGCCAACCCGCACACCGTGCGCGAGGCGGTCGCGGCGGCGCTCGACGGAAGCTCCGACTAGGCGCTCCCGTGCCCCGCGGGGCACGAGGCGAGCC
Source organism: uncultured Trueperaceae bacterium (assembly GCA_965365745.1). Lineage (GTDB taxonomy): Bacteria > Deinococcota > Deinococci > Deinococcales > Trueperaceae > CBDUCW01. The sequence continues at coordinate 4,524 of CBDUCW010000104.1, read as the reverse complement.
GCGTCGCGAGGCGCGGCCTCGCCTGCGCGAACCCCCTCGCCCCGTCGTCTCTCCGAAGCCCGCCGGCGCGGTCAGCGGCCGCGGTCAGCCGCCTCGGTGCGCCGCCTCGGTCAGCCGCGGCGTTCGGCCAGGTACGCCTCGACGTGCGCGGCGAACTTCCGTCGCACGCGCGCCGTCACCGGTCCCGGCCGTCCGTCGCCGACCGCTCGGTCGTCGATGCGCACGATGGGCAGGGCGCCCTTCGTGGTGCTGGTGATGAACACTTCGCGGGCCGCCGCGAGCTCGTCGAGCGGCACGTCGCGCTCCTCGACGGCGAGGTCGGCCTCGCCCGAGGTGGCGAGCGCGCGCAGCACGTTGCGGCGCGTGACACCGGCCAGGATGCCCCGTCCGGGCGTGACGATCCGCCCCGCCTCGGTGACCACGAAGAGATTCGAGCGCGTCGTCTCGAGCGCCCGCTCGCCGTCGTGGTATAGCGCATCGGCGGCCCCGGCCGCCCGCATCGCAGGCGCGAGCCGCACGGCGCGCTGGTAGTTCGTCGTCTTCGCCTCGGGCATCTCGCGCACGTGCTGGGCCGTGATCAGTCGGGCGCCCTCGTCGAACAGCCGGGCCGGCCGCTGCGGGAGCGCGGTGACGAGGCACAGCAGCGTCGGCGTCGACGGGGTGAAGCCGTCGGCCGCCACGCCGCCGGTGAGGAACAGCTGCACGCCGGCCTCGCGGACGTCGTTGGCCGCCACGAGCGCCTCGATGTGCGCCTCGAGCCCGCGCGCATCGGTGGGCAGGTCGAGGTGGAGCAGGGCGGCGCTGCGGGCGAAGCGTTCGAGGTGGTCCTCGAGGAACAGCGGCGTGCCGCCCACGAGCCGCAGGTAGTCGAAGGCCGCGTAGCCGCGCCGGAACCCGATGTCGAGCGGATCGAGCCGAGCCTGCGCCCGCGGGACGATCTCGAGATCGCGTGGGCGTGGGGGCCGAATCGCTCGGCACCGTCCCCGCGGGGGGCGGAGCCGCCCCGGCGGGGGGCGCGGCGTCGGTGCGCGTGGGTTCGTCCGGCATGGTCCTCCTCGCGTCGCAGCTGCGACGCGGCTCATCCTAGCGTGCCCGTCGCGGGCCGGGTCCCGCGCGCCCGCCCCGCGGGCCGGCGAGCGCGCGGCCGTACGGCTCGGCAGCCGAGCCCGCGGTCGCCCTCACCCCGCTCGCGGCTTCGCGCCGACGATCTGCGCGGCGCCCGGCAGGGTGCGCAGCCAGCGGGGCGCCTGCGGCTCGAGGCCGGCGTCCGCCATCCAACCCTGCATCGTGTCCACGCCGTGCGTCCCCGCGGCGCTGGTGGCGCCGAAGTAGAGATCGAAGATCGCGCCGGCTCCGGCGCGGCGCAGCTCGTGCGGCCGCGTCGGCCGCACGAAGTCCTGCACCACGAACACGCCCCCGGGGCGCAGCGCCGCGAACACGCGCGCGGTCAGCTCGCGGTTGGCGTCGGCGTCGAAGTGGTGCGCGAGCTGGCTGGTGAAGACGACGTCCCACGCCCGGTCGCCGAGCTCGGCGTCGCGCAGGTCGCCGACGCGGTGCTCGACACGGTCGCCGCCCGGGACGTCCGCGAGCAGGCCGGACGAGGCTTCGACCGCCGCGGGGAGATCGAGCACCGTCGCGCGCAAGCCCCGGTGCCGCGCGCAGAAGGCGGCGGCGTACAGGCCGTGCGCTCCGCCGAGGTCGAGCAGCGCGGTCGCGCCCGCGGGGACCGGCGCGCGTCGCGCGCTCTCGCCGGCCGAGAGTCGGGAGACGTCGCGCATGGCGCGTTGGTACTGGGCCCAGTCGCCTTCGTCGAAGGCGGCGTGCATGTCGACCGGCTCGCCGGTTTCGAGGTAGCGGTCGTAGTGCTCGACGTAGCCCCACTCGGCCGTCTGGAAGCGCAGCTTGGCGAGCAGCGGGCTGGCTTCGTCGCCCGGAAACCAGCGCCGCACGCGGCGCGCCAGCCGGTAGCGCGATCCGTCGAAGCGTGCGTAGCGCGCGGCGGCGAGAGCGTTCAGCAGCTGCTCGGTGGCGCGCGGATGCGTCCCGCAGCGGGCGGCGACGTCGGCGGCGGTGCGCGCCTCGTCGGCGATGCAGCGCAGCACGCCGCGATCGGCGGCCACCATGATCGTGCGCGCCATCATGAACATCAGGTGCGTCTCGACGAGCGGGATCGGGACGCGTCCGAGCCACAGCGCTACGCGCTCGAGCGGCCCTTCGGGGATCAGCCCGAGCCGCATCGACGCCTCCGCTCGGTGGTGCGACGCGCACCGCTCCCGATCCGGCGGCCCACGCTGCGCCTCAGACCGCGTCTGCGACGAAGGCCGCGAGTTCGCCCTTGAGTCGCGCGAGCATCTCGGGGTGGGTGTACATCATGTGGCCCGCCTCGTAGAAGCTCATCGACACGTCGTCCCTGCGGTCGGCCGGCAGGCCGAGGTGACGGAACGTGTGCAGGGTGGCGAAGTAGGGCGTGGCGAGATCGTAGTAGCCGTTGGCCACGTGCACCTTGAGGTAGGGATTCTGCGCCATCGCAGTGCGCAGGGTCTCGGCCACGTCGACGTAGCGGTTCTCGAAGTCGGCGTAGCTCCACGCCTTGTTGACGCCCATCGAGAGCACCTCGTAGGGCAGGTCGTTCTCGTAGCCGAGCCGCTGCCGCACGTAGTGGTTGAAGGCCGCCGTGTAGGCGCCCTGGATGGCCGCGTAGCTGGGGTCGAACTCGAAGGTCGCGCCGCCGGCGGTGCGGTCCACACCGGTGACGCGGCTGTCGAGCCGACCCACGGTGATCCCCTCGTCGCGGCGCAGCGCCTTGGTGAAGCGGAAGATGTCGATGCGCAGATCGTCGCCGAGGACGTCGTCGGCGTCGAGGCCGGTGAAGCGCGCGATCTGCTCGGCGACCTCCCGACGGGTCGCGTCGTCGACGGCGTCGCCGCGCAGCAGAGCGCCGGCGTAGGTGTCGAGGCAGAAGGCCTCGACCTCATCCAGGAGCTCGCGGAGTTCGCGCTTCTGGAGGTCGGGCTCCAAGCGCCCGTGGAAGTGGGCGGTCGCCGCGTAGCTCGGCAGGAACAGGAGCGGCGGCAGGTCGTTGCCCGGGGTGAAGCGGAGCGTCGCGAACTCGAGCACGCTGCTGACGAGCATCACGCCGTTGAGGTAGAGCCCGTGCTCCGTCTGCAGCCGCCCCGCCAATCCGGCCGCCCGGGTGGTGCCGTAGCTCTCGCCGGCGAGGAACGTGGGGCTCATCCAGCGTCCGTTGCGCGAACACCACAGGCGGATGAACTCGGCGACCGACGCCAGGTCGCCGTCGAAGCCGAGGAAGTCCTTGGCCTTCTCCCCCGCCACCGGTCGGCTGTAGCCGGTGGAGACCGGGTCGATGAAGACGAGGTCGGAGATGTCGAGCAGGCTGTGCGGGTTCGCCTCGAGGCGGTAGGGCGGCGCGGGCTGCAGCCCCGCGTCGCCCATGGCGACCCGCTCGGGCCCGAAGGCGCCGAGGTGGAGCCACACCGATGACGAGCCCGGCCCGCCGTTGAAGGCGAAGGTCACCGGCCGCTGCGCGACGTCGGCGACGTCGTCGCGCGTGTAGGCGACGAAGAAGACCTCGGCGTGCGGGATGTGCCCCTCGAAGGCTCCGGCCTTCTCCCCCTCCCCCTCGCGCTCCTGGCGGAGCACGACCGTGCCGGCCGTGGCGGTGTAGTCGAAGGCGGACCCGCCGATGTCGGCGCGGTGGTGCGTGACGACGGCGCTGTCGCGCGGCGCATCGCCGGGGACGCCTTCGCGGGACGCCCCGGGCTCGGCGCTCGCCGTCGACGACGGGCCGCGCGCGGCCCGTCCCGACCGATCTTCGGAAGTCGCGTTGTCGCTCATGCCGGCACGATACCGGCTCGCCACAGGCTCCGGTCGGAGCCCCGGTCGGAGCCCCGTCGCGCACGGGGGGACGCGGCGACGCAGGGCGGCGCACGGCGGCGCTCGGACGCTCGGTCTTCGAGCGGCCCGCGCCTAGCAGTCGTCGAAGCGGACCTCGCTCGGGTCGACTTCCACGGTCAGCTCGGCGCCGTACTCCAAGCCCTCGAGCCGCGGCGCGAGGATCTCGAGGATCCCCGGCGCCTGCTCGTGTTCCGGCTTGGTCTCGGGGTGCGGCCAGTAGATCTGGGCCTCGTGCCAGCTGCCCTTCCAGCGGATGCGCGCGTCGGCGAAGGAGAAGTCCTCGGCCGGCTCGGTGGGGTGCCACTGGACGTCCCGCAGGGTGACCCGCGGATTGGGCACCGACACGCGGCACGGCGAGAGATCGAGGTTCATCGTCGCCGGGTGGAAGCGCGAGAGGTCGACGCCGCGCTCGGCGAAGTGGGGCAGCTGCATCTGGATCGTTCCGCCGGGGAAGCGGGGGTCGCCGTTGCGCCCCGAGGCCACGCCGTGGCCCGGCACCACCACGGCGGTCCGACGGAGACGCGAGGCTTCGTCGGCGCGGTCGGCCGAAGCGTCGTTGGCAGGATCGTGGGACATCTCGCGGGGAGGGTAGCACGCGCATGCGGCGAC
>CBDUCW010000103.1:0-7701 GCA_965365745.1 uncultured Trueperaceae bacterium | reverse complement strand
CGAGGCGCGCGTCCTGACCCACACGCGGGCGACCCTCGACGACGCCTCGATGGCGCTGGACTGCGGCGTGGACGGCGTCGATCTGCTGTTCGGCACGTCCAGCGAGCTGCGGGCCTTCAGCCACGGCTGCAGCGTCGACGAGATCATCGAGCGCAGCGTGCCGGTGATCGAAGCCGTGCGCGCGGCCGGCACCGAGGTCCGCTTCAGCTCCGAGGACACGTTCCGGTCCGACCGCGCCGACCTGCTCCGCGTCTACCAGGCGGCCGCCGCCGCGGGCGCCGATCGCGTCGGCCTCGCCGACACCGTCGGGGTCGCGACGCCGAGCCAGGTGCGCGAACTCGTGGCCGACGTGCGCGCCGCCGTGCGCTGCGACATCGAATTCCACGGCCACAACGACACCGGCTGCGCCGTGGCGAACGCCTTCGAAGCGGTGCGGGCCGGCGCCAGCCACATCGACACCAGCATCCTCGGGATCGGCGAGCGAAACGGAATCACCCCGCTCGGGGGCTTCCTGGCGCGCATGTACACGCAGAATCCGGCCCGACTCGCCGCGCGCTACGACCTCGAGATGCTCCCCGAGCTCGACGCGATGATCGCGCGGATGACCGGGGTCTCGATCCCGTTCAACAACTACCTGACCGGCGCCACCGCCTACAACCACAAGGCGGGGATCCACCTCAAGGCGATCTACGTCGACCCCGGCAGCTACGAGATCATCCCGCCCGACGTCTTCGGGGTCGAGCGCCGGCTGCAGATCGGCAGTCGGCTGACCGGGCGGCACGCCCTCGCCGGGCGGGCCCGGGAACTCGGGCTCGAGATCCCCGACGAGACCGTTCGCGCCCTCACCCGCACCGTCAAGGCCCGAGCCGACGAGGGCGATCTCGAGCGCGACGAGCTCGACGCGCTGCTCGTCGCCGCCGCCGCGGCCGAGCGCCGCGACGAGGCGGGCATCGCGGGCGGGGACGCATGATGCGGCCGACCCCGAGCACGGGCGAGGCCGGCCCGGCGGCCCGGGATCTCGACCTGCGGGGGCTGACGCTCGCCGAGCGCATCCTCGCGGTGCGCGCCGGGCGGCGGGTGCGGGCAGGGGAGATCGTCGTCGTCCCGGTCGACATGACCATGATGGTCGACTCCATCGCGCCGAGCGTGCTCGACGTGCTCGACGAGCTGGGAGCCGAAGCCGCGGCGCCCGAGCGCGTCGCCGTGGTCGTCGACCACGTCGCGCCGGCCAGCAGCGTCGAGGTGGCGACGACGCAGCAGCGGGTGCGCGCGGGCGCGCGCCGGCACGGGTTCCGGCTGTTCGACGTCGGTCGCGGCATCTGCCATCAGGTGCTCATCGAGGAGGGGCTGACCCCGGCGGGAAGCGTCGTTCTGGGAAGCGATTCGCACTCCACGACGTACGGGGCCGTCGGCGCCTTCGGCACGGGGATGGGAGCCACCGACATCGCGCTGGCGGTCGCCTCGGGCCGGACCTGGCTCAAGGTGCCCGAGACGGTGCGCGTCCGGCTTCACGGGGCGCTCGCCCCGGGCGTCGGGCCCAAGGACCTCGCCCTCGAGGTCGTGGCGCGCCTCGGCGCCGACGGCGCGACCTACGACGCGATCGAGTACCACGGCGCCGAAGGCTTCGACCTGTCGGGTCGCATGACGCTGGCCAACCTGGCCGTCGAGGCCGGCGCCAAGGTCGGGCTGGTTCCGCCGAGCGGCGCCGTCGCCGAGCGCTTCGGCGCGCCCGCGCACGTCGTCGTCGACCCCGATGCGACGTACCGACGGACGCTGGAGATCGATCTCACCGAGCTCCGCCCCGTCGTGGCGGCGCCGCCCGCGGTCGACCGCGTCGACGCCGCCGAGCGGTTCCGCGGCGTTCGCGTCGACCAGGTCTTCATCGGGACCTGCACCAACGGTCGCCTCGAGGACCTTCACGCGGCGGCCGAGGTGCTCGACGGGCGGCGCGTCGCCGAGGGCACCCGCCTGCTCGTCGTCCCGGCCTCGTCGCAGGTGATGGAGCAGGCGGCCGCCGACGGCACGTTGCAGCGGCTCATGAAGGCCGGGGCCGTGTTCGGGACGCCCGGCTGCGGCCCCTGCATGGGCCGTCACATGGGCGTCCTCGCCCCCGGAGAGGTCTGCGTTTCGACCGGGAACCGCAACTTCGTGGGACGGATGGGGAGCCCCGAGGCCCGCATCTTCCTCGCCGGCCCCGCCGTGGCGGCGGCGAGCGCCGCCGCCGGGGTCGTGGCGCGCCCCGAGGACCTGCCCGTCGAACGGAGCGCGGCATGAACCCGAACGAGGCTCGCCTGGCCCGGGTCTGGCGCTTCGGCGACGCGGTGAACACCGACGACATCCTGCCCGGCAAGTACGCGCCGCTGATGGTGGGGGAAGACCGCTACCCGAGCTACGCCTTCGCGCACCTGCGGCCCGAGTTCGCCGACGACGTGCGCCCCGGCGACGTGCTGGTGGGAGGGCGCAACTGGGGCCTCGGTTCCAGCCGTGAGTACGCCCCGCGGGCGCTCAAGCGGCTCGGCGTCGCCGCGATCTTCGCCGAGAGCTTCGCCCGCATCCACTACCGCAACCTGCTCAACCTCGGGATCCCGGCGTTCGAGGCTCCGGACGCCGTCGCGGCGCTCGACGACGGCGATCGCATCCGCTTCGATCCGATCGCCGGGCGTCTCGTCCGCCCCGCCGCGGGCGGCCGGCCCGAGCTCGAGCTCTCGCTCCCCGAAGCCCCGCCCTTCCTCCGCGACGTGCTCGCCGAGGGCTCGGTGCTCGCCTTCTACCAACGGCACGGGCGCCTGCCCGGAGAGCCCGGCGAGCGCAGTCCGCCGTGAGGCCAGCCGGGCGGCGAGGCGCGACCCCGCGCCGCCGTCCGCCCGGACCCAGCGGCCCCGCACTCCCGCCTCCGAGCGGCCGCAGGGCGCGCCCATCGCCGCCCGAAGCCCCGGCGACCCGCAACGCACGCCCGCCCGATTCCCCCGTACACTCGCCCCGAAAGGAACTCCAATGGCCCTGATCGACACCCCCCACGGCACCGTCGACGTCGACCCCGCCGAACTCCAACTCGGTGAACTCGTCGTGACCGACGAGGGCGCCGAACTCGAAGTCGTCTCGCTCGATCCGCTCCGCTTCGAACTCGCTCCCGAAGAGGACGAGGACTGGGGCGAGTGAGCGCCGTGGCCGTCTCGACTACGCCTCGCATCGCGGTCGTCTACGACCGTCTGCGTCCCGAGGAGCGGATGCTCTTCTCGGCGTTCGAGCGGCTCGACGTCCCCTTCGCGCAGATCTACGCGCCCCACCTCTCGCCCGAGATGGACGACCTTCCGGTCGGGCCCGAGGTCGTGATCGAACGCTGCATCTCGCAGACCCGCGGCCTCGCCGTCTCGCGGCTCTTCTCAGCGGCCGGCGCCACCGTCATCAACACGCCTGCGACCGTCGAAGTCTGCGGCGACAAGCTGGCAACGAGCGCCGCGCTCGCCGCGCACGGCGTGCCGCAGCCGCGCACCGGAACCGCCTTCACCACCGAAGGCGTGCTGGACCTGTGCGAGCGCTTCGGGTACCCGGTGGTGCTCAAGCCCGTCGTGGGCAGCTGGGGCCGGATGGTCAGCAAGCTGTCCGATCGCGATGCGGTCGAGGCGGTGCTCGAGCACAAGACGGTGCTCGGAGGCCCTTCGCACAAGGTGTTCTACGTCCAGGAGTACGTCGAGAAGCCCGGCCGCGACATCCGCGCGTTCGTTGTCGGCGATCGGGTGGTGGCCGCGATCTACCGCGAGAGCGAGCACTGGATCACCAACACCGCCCGCGGCGGCACGGCACGCAACTGCCCCCTGACCGACGAACTGACCGACGTGGCCCAACGTGCGGCGCGGGCCGTCGGCGGCGGCGTGCTGGCCGTGGACCTGATGGAGTCCGACCGGGGCCTGCTGGTGACCGAGATCAACCACACCATGGAGTTCCGCAACTCGGTGGACACCACCGGCGTCGACATCCCCGCCGAAGTGGTGCGCTTCGCGCGCTCGATGCTCGTCCCCGCCTGACGGCGCGGCGCCCGCCCCCGACGTATCCTTGCCCGCATGAGCCGCTCCGACTCCCAGGTCGCCGCCCCGCCCTCGGCCGTGCCCCACGCAGCCGGTGACGCCACCGCCAGGCCGGCGGAGGCTCGCCCGATCGGCGGCGCGGACGCCCCCGTCGGCGCGACCGCCCCGTCGACCGAGGTGCCGGACGCCGGCCCGCCGAGGCGCCGCGTAGCGATCCTCGGCGCGTCCGGCTACGCGGGCGGCGAGTTCCTGCGCCTCGCCCTGGGGCACCCGCACCTCGAGGTCGTGCAGGTCACGAGCGAGCGGAACGCGAAGCTCCCCGTGCACCTCGTGCACCCCAACCTGCGCGCCTCCACCCGCCTGCGCTTCGTGAAGGCCGCCGAGCTCGAACCCTGCGACATCCTGGTCAGCGCGCTTCCGCACGGCATGCTCGTCGATCGCTACGACGAGATCGCCGACCTCGCAGCGACGATCGTCGATCTCTCGGCCGACTTCCGGCTCGCGGATCCCGAGCGCTACGCCCGCTACTACGGCCGCGAGCACCCCCGGCCGGAGCTGCTCGAGGCCTTCGTCTACGGCAACCCCGAGGTGGCGCGCGCCGAGCTTCGGGGCGCGTCGCGGATCGCGGCAGCGGGCTGCATCGCGACGGCTTCGATCCTCGCGCTCAAGCCGCTGTTCGACCACGCGGTCCCTGCGCGCGGGGACGTCATCCTCGAAGCCAAGATCGGGTCGTCGGCGGCCGGCGCCTCGCCCTCGCTGTCCGGTCACCACCCGGAGCGCATGGGCGTCGTGCGAACCTACGCCGCGACCGGCCACCGCCACCAGGCCGAGATCGAGGAGGCCCTCGGGGGGCACGTGCCCGTGCACCTGACCGCGACCGCCGTCGAGCGCGTGCGCGGGATCCTCGTCACCGCCCACGTCTTCGTGCCCGACGGCACCAGCGAGCGCGACGTGCGCGCCGCCTACAAGGAGAGCTACGACGACGAGCCCTTCGTGCGCCTCGTGCTGGCTCGCAAGGGGATCCACCGCGTGCCCGATCCGAAGATCCTCGACGGCACGAACTGGTGCGACATCGGCTGGGAGCTCGACAACGATTCCGGGCGCCTGGTGGTGATGAGCGCGATCGACAACCTGGTGAAGGGGACCGCCGGGCACGCGCTGCAGGCCCTGAACGTGGCCTTCGGCTGGGACGAGACCGCAGGACTGGGCTTCCCGGGCCTGCACCCGTGAGCGCAGCGAGCGCCAAGCCGGCGGGCGGCGAGGCGGTCCGGGGCACGAACCGCGGGTCGCTCCGGAGCCCACCGGTGGATCTCGACCGCCGCGACGCGGCGCGGCTGCTGGTCCGTCACCACCTCGGCCGATCGCACCCGCTCGCCGACGCCGCGGGGTTCGCGACGGTGTTCGATCGGCTGGGGTCGGTGCAGTACGACCCGCTCGACCGGGTCGGAACGAACCACGATCTGGTGCTCCAGGCCCGCCTCGACGGCTACGCGCGCGGCGCCTGGCAGCCCTTCGCCTACGACCGCCGTGGCGCATTCGACGGCTGGGACAAGCAGGCGAGCCTGGTGCGGATCGAGGACTGGAGGCTCCAGTCGATCCACCATCGATGGCGCGGCGACGGTTGGCGCGAGCGGGCGCTCGACGCCTATCCCGACGAGACGGACGAGGTCCTGGCCGAACTCCGCGCACGCGGTCCGTTGGCGGTCGAAGATTTCGAGTTCCAGGTGCGGGTTCCTCGTTGGGAAGGATCTTGGTACGGTCCGCGGCTCACGAAGCACCTCGTGCGGGCCCTGTGGCACACGGGGCGCATCGCGACGCACCACCGCCGCCACGGCCGGCACGTCTACGACCTGGTCGAGCGCGTGATCCCCGACCGCTGGCGCGGGCCCGTGCCCGACGAAGCCGAGGCCGTTCGCGGTCTGGTGCGCAAGCGCCACCGCACGGTGGGTCTGCTGCGCCCCAACGCGAGCCGCGAGGTGTGGTCGATGGACGTCGCGGCCGACGTGCGGCGGCGCGCCGTGCGCGAACTCGTCGAGGCCGGCGAGCTGGTGCCGGTCGTCGTCGACGGCGAGCGCTACCACGCCGACCCCGAAGCGCTCGAGCGGCTGGCGCGGCCGACGCGCCACGGCGTGGGAAGGAGCGGCGAGGCGATCTTCGTCGCCCCGCTCGATCCACTCCTCTGGGACCGCGAGGCGCTTCAGCGCGTGTTCGGCTTCGAGTACGTGTGGGAGGTCTACAAGCCCGCCGCCCAGCGGCGGTGGGGCTACTACACGCTCCCCGTCGTGTGGGACGAACGCTTCGTGGCCCGCATCGAGGCGCGCCGCTCCGAGCCGAGCCGCGGGCCGACGCTGCAGGTCGACAACTGGTGGTGGGAGGACGGCGCGCCGACGGGCGACGACGGCGCGGCCGCTGCGGACTTCCTCGCAGCGCTCGAGGCGGGGGTGGCGCGGTTCGCGGCCTACCTCGGCGTCGGGCGTGCGACCGTCCACGCGACCGTGCCCAAGGACGTCGCGGCGGCGATTCGCGCCGGCGCGGCCGCCGCCGAGCATCTCGCGGGCGTACCTGCGCCGGCTGCGGCGACGACGCCCGCCCAGAGCCCCGCACCCGAAGGAGGACGACCGTGATCGTCGTGAAGATCGGTGGGTCCGACGGCATCGACTACGACGCCGTCGCCGACGACGTCGCCGCGCTGTGGACCGAGGGGCGTCGGATGGTGCTCGTGCACGGGGGGAGCGCCGAGACGAACCGGATCGCCGAAGCGCTCGGCCATCCGCCCCGCTTCGTCACGAGTCCGAGCGGCTACGAGAGCCGCTACACCGATCGCGAGACGCTCGAGATCTTCGAGATGGTCTACTGCGGCAAGATGAACAAGGCGCTCGTCGAGCGTCTGCAGCGACGAGACGTGCCCGCGGTGGGGCTGAGCGGCCTCGACGGGCGCCTGTTCGAAGGCAAGCACAAGAAGACCGTGCGCGCGGTCGAGGGCGACAAGACGCTGATCCTTCGCGGCGACCACACCGGCACGGTGGAGCAGGTGAACACGCACCTGCTCGAGCTCTTGCTCGACGGCGGCTACCTGCCGGTGCTGACGCCCCCGGGGGCGAGCTTCGAGGGCGTGGCGGTCAACGTCGACGGCGACCGCGCGTCGGCCGCCGTCGCGGCCGCGCTCGGCGCCGAGGCCCTGCTGCTGCTGTCCAACGTGCCCGGGCTGCTGGCCGACTTCCCCGACGAGTCGTCGCTGATCGAGCGGATTCCGGCCGACGACGTCGCCTCGTTCCGCCGCTACGCCGAGGGGCGCATGCAGAAGAAGGTGCTCGGCGCCGCCGAAGCCGTGCGGGCCGGGGTCGGAAGGGTCGTGCTCGGCGATGCGCGCCGCGATCGGCCGATTCGGCGCGCGCTGGCGGGGGAGGGGACGGTGGTGGCGTGAGGCGGCCCGGTAGGCTCGAGACGACGCTGCGCCCGCGCCCCTCGGCCCCTGGCCGACGCCGCCGCACGAACGCCCCGCAGCGCGCCCCGAGCGTGCCGTGTTCCCACCCCACCGGAGGACATCCATGACCGCAGCCGCCTCGCCATCCGATCCGACCCCCACCCAGGCGTCGTCCGACGCCGCGACGTCGGCCGGCGCCGACATCCTGCTGCGCGACGCCGAGCACAACTCGGGCTTGTGGTCGCCGTCGCG
>CBDUCW010000102.1:0-7704 GCA_965365745.1 uncultured Trueperaceae bacterium | reverse complement strand
ATTCGATCGGGTCCCGCGCGGCGCGCGGCGCGGGCCCGTCGCTCGTGTCCACCCCGCCCGTCACCGCCCGCGCGCATCGAACGTCGGGACCCCGCGTCCGGACGGATCCCCCGGAGGGACCACTGTGTTCAAGGAGTTCCGTGACTTCGTCAACCGCGGCAGCGTCGTCGATCTCGCCATCGGCGTGATCATCGGTGCGGCGTTCGCGCCGATCGTGCGCAGCCTCGTCGACAACATCATCATGCCGCCCATCGGCCTGTTGCTCGGCGGCGTGGACTTCAGCGCCTTCGGCTTCATCCTCGCCGACGCCGACCTCTACGCGACCGTGCCCGAAGCGATCGCCGCGGGAGCGCCCGTGATCGCCTACGGGGTGTTCATCAACGCCGTGATCAACTTCCTCATCACCGCGCTGGCGGTCTTCTTCGTGATTCGCGCGTACTCGAACGCAAAGAAGCGCTGGGAGAAGAAGGCCGAGGAGACGCCGGCCGAGGCGCCGGCCCCGCCGCGCAACGAGGTGCTGCTCGCCGAGATCCGCGACCTGCTGGCGCAGAAGCAGAGCTAGCGCCGCAGCCCCGCCACGGCTGTCGGCGCTGCCACCGCTCGACCGCTGAGCGGGCGGTACGCTCGCGGCGTGCCCGCCCCCAGCGACAAGACGAACCTCCCCGAGAAGATCTGCGCCCACTGCGGCCGGCCGTTCGCCTGGCGCCGCAAGTGGGCGCGCGATTGGGACGAGGTCCGCTACTGCTCGCGCCGATGCCGTGGCGTGGCCAAGCAGCAGCGCAACGCCGCGCGGAGCGCCTGAACCGATGAACGAGCGCACGACCCCGGACCCGCACCGCTCTCCTTCTACGCCCGACGACGGGGTCCGAGCGGCGACCCCGGACGCCGATCCCGGCGCGTGGATCGACTACAGCGCCGAGATGCGCGTGCACCGCAACCCCGCCCTGCGCTGGACGTTCCGCGCCCTGGGGCTGACGGCGCTCGCCTTCGGCGTCGTGGGGGCGTTCGTTCCGGGGTTGCCCACCACGGTGTGGATTCTCGTGGCGACCTTCTTCTTCGCCCGCTCGAGCCCGCGCTTCTACAACTGGGTCCTCAACCACCCGTGGTTCGGACGCCTGGTGCGCGACTTCCGGGCCGGTCTCGGCGTTCCGCTCTGGGTCAAGGTCCTGGCGATCGGCATGATCGTGCTCTTCGCGGGCACGGCGGCGATCGCGCTGATCGGGATCCTGTGGGTACGGCTCCTGGTGGCGGCGGTGGGGCTCGCCGGGATCGTCTACCTGCTGGCCCAGCCGACCCGCCGGCTCGATCCCGCGATCGACGGGCGAACGCTGCGAAGCACGGCGCTTCGGGCCCTGACCGCGCTCGTGGGCGGCGCCGCGCTGGCGGTGCTCCTGCGCGGCCTGCCGACCGCGGCCTTCCTGGCCGCCGGAACCGGCGCGCTGATCGCGCTTTCGAGCGCGTTCATCCCGCTCCGCCGCTAGGCGGCGGGGCCGCGCCGCCGCGCGAAGGCCGGGTGGCCGGCCCCCCGTGGCGCCCTCGCACGGACGCGGCTGCATCGGCGGGGCCGGTGTCGGGACGGATCCTGCGACGGGCCTGCGCCCCCGACGCGGCGTGCCACACTGCCCCATGCCCTGCTGCGACCGAAACGGATGCGACCGGCTGTTCCGCGGCCGGCTCGTCGATCTCGACCGCCGAGCCTTCGAGACCTCGGGGCTCAATCGCCGCCAGCGCCTCCTGCTCGGCGATCCGCTCGCCTCGGGCGCCGGCGGCGCATCGGGCCGGCCGAAGTCCGGGATCCGGCGCGCGGCCACCGCGGCCGCTGCGGCCCCCACGGGCGACGCGGCCGCCCCAGGCACCTTGCTCGACATCGGGGCCGGGATCGGCGCGCTGGCGATCGCGTTCCTCGGCCGCGGGGGCGGCCAGGCGACGATCGTCGATCTGTCGCGCGATTCGCTCGCCGCGGCGCGCGAGCTCGCGGCCGCCCACGGGGTGCACGACCGCCTCGAGGTGCGCTACGAAGACGCGCTCCACGCCGACCTCGAACCCGCCGACGTGGTCACGCTCGATCGGGTGATCTGCTGCGACCCGCAGGGGCCCGAGCTGCTCGCCCGCGCGGCGGCGCTGTCACGACGGACGCTCGCCTTCAGCTACCCCAGCACGGCCGGGTGGTTCCGCTGGCTGGCGATCGGTCGGCGTCTGCTCAACGACGCCATGCGCCTGTTCGGCATGCGCTACCGCTTCTACCTCCACGACGAGGAGGCGGTGATGGCGGCGGCCACGAGCCACGGGCACCGTCCGATCCACGACGAGCGGGTGGGGCTGATGCGGGTGCTGCGCCTCGAGCGCGAGGGCACACCGTCCGCGGGCTGACCTGCCCGCCGCCCCTCAGTTGAGGATGACCAGCTCGAGCACGGCCGGCCCGGCGCGCGGGACGTCCTGCGTTGCGATCGCACCGATCACGACCGGCCCCTCGAGCCGCAGCAGTTGCGCCAGGAAACCGTCGTCGCCCAGGCCCCGGTACTCGGGCGAGCGAAATTCGAGGCCGGCCGTCCGCAGCGTGCGGAGCGCGTCGCCCTTGAGCTGGCTCAGGGCGATGCGAAGCTCGTCCTGCGACGCCGGGGACGCGCCCGTCCCGACGTGCAGCTCGCGGCTGGCCACCAGGCGCCCGGCCTCGAACAGGCGCGTGTTCTCGAGCGCCTCGACGCTCACGGGCACCTGGAACGGGCCGAAGACGCTCTCGCGGGCGATGAGCCGCACGAGATCGCTCCCGGGCGTGTCGAGCAGGGCCCGCTCGAGGAAGGCGAGCTGTTCGGAGCTGAGCACGACCTCGCCGGCCCCGAGCTCGGCGGTGGCGGCGTTGGCCCGGGCCAGGAAGCCGGCCAGCTCCGCCCGGATCGCGTCGGGCGCATCGGCCGCGATCGCATCGGCGTAGACGAGCGTGTCGCGCCGGATCGTGACGTCCCCCTGGTCGAAGGCCTCGAGCTGACGCTGGGCGGCGTCGAGCTCGACCGAGCGCGCCTCGAGGTCGACGAGCAGCGCCTCGACCTGGTCCTCGAGCTGGGCCACGTCTCCGCCCAGCGCCCGCGCCTCGTTGGCCAGCGCGGCGTTCTGCTGGCTCAGCGCCTCGTTGGTGGCGGCGATCTCGCGGTTGCGCGTGCTCAGCGATGCGTTGGCCTCGTCGAGCGCCGCGTTCTCCTGCTCGAGCGTGGCGTTCTCGGCGCGCAGGCTCTGCGCTTGATCGCGGAGCGAGAGCAGCTGATCGCCGAGGCGCGCCACCCCCTCGTCGAGCTGGGCCACGCTGTCGCTGAGGGCGGCGACCTGGGCCAGGGTACGGTCGCGTTGCGCGATCGCCGAGTCCCGTGCCCGCTCGGCAGAGGCGCGCGCCTCTTCGGCCGCGTCGCGGGCGGCGATGGCCGCGAAGCGCTCCTCTTCGGCGGCGGCGAGTTCGGCTTCGACGACCTCGAGATCGGCGTTCGCGGTCTCGAGGTCGGCGAGCGCGGCGGCGACTTGGGCCTCGAGGGCCTCGGCGCGGGCGGTCGCCCGGGCGGCGGCCTCGCGCGCGGCGGCTTCCTCGGCCTCGGCCTCGGCGCGGGCGGTCTGGGCCTCCTCCAGCTGAGCGGCCGCCGTGGCCAGCTCCTCCTCGACCGAGCCCAGCGCGGTGTTCGCGCGCTCGAGCTCGGTCTGCACGTCGGTGAGTTCGGCGCGCAACCCCTGGACGTCCGCCTCGAGCGCATCGCGCTCGGCGAGTGCGGCGGCGCGCTCGTCCAGCGCGGTGTCGCGCGCGGCCTCGGCGTCGAGCTGCGCGGCCTCCGCCTGCGCCTGCGCCTGCTCGGCCCGGCCGATGGTGGCCTCGGCGGCCGCCAGGTCGTCCTCGAGCCCCTGCACCTGCGCCGCGAGTTCATCGCGCTGCTCCACGAGCGTGGAGCGCTAGGCCTCGAGCGACGCCAGCTGCGCCTGCAGGTTCTGCAGCCGCTCCTGCGTCGCCTGTGCGTTGAAGATCACCTGGGTCGCGCCGCGAAACGCGACCGAGAGCACGCCCAGCGTGGTGAGCATGATGAGCACGCCGGCCAGGACCCCGATGATCTGCCCGCTGCGCCGCGGCCGCGTGCCGAAGACCGACAGTCGCTGGCGACCCACGTAGGTGCCGAGCCGGTCGCCGGCCCAGGCGATGATCCCCGCGAGCAGGAGAAGCAGCGTGACGAGTCCGAGGAGATAGGTCACGCCACGACGCCCCGGTCAGAGCTGGAAATCGGATCCAAGGTAGTAGGTTCGGACATCAGGGTCCTCGGCGAACTCCGCCGGCGTCCCGTTGAACAGGATCCGCCCGTCGAACATCAGGTACACGCGGTCGGCGATGGCCAGCGTCTCGCGCACCGAGTGGTCGGTGAGCAGCACGCCGAGCCCGCGCCGCTCCCGCAGGTCGCGGATCAGCAGCTGGATTTCGCGAATCGACTTCGGGTCGACCCCGGTGAAGGGTTCGTCGAGCAGGATGTGGCTCGGGTCGATCGTCAGGCTGCGCGCGATCTCGAGCCGGCGCCGCTCCCCGCCCGACAGGGTGTCGGCGCGGTTGTCGGCGAGCTCGGCCAGGCCGAACTCGTCGAGCAGCGCACGCGCCCGCGCCTCGCGCGCCTCGCGCCCGAGGTCCTGGAACTCGAGCACGGCCAGCAGGTTGTCGATCACGCTCATCTTGCGGAACGCGCTCGGCTCCTGCGCCAGGTAGCCGAGCCCCGAGCGGGCCCGGCGGTGCATCGGCCAGCCGGTGATGTCGGTGCCGCCGAGCGAAATCGAGCCGGCCTGCGGCCGCACGAAGCCGACGATCATGTAGAAGCTGGTGGTCTTGCCCGCGCCGTTCGGCCCGAGCAGCGCGACGATTTCGCCCGGCTCGAGCTCGAGGTCGACCCCCTTGACGACCGTGCGTCGGCCGTAGCGCTTCGTCAGGCCGCGCGCCTGCAGGACCTGGGGCCGCGACGCCCCCTCCGCCGTACCCGACGCCGTGCCCCCAGCCGTGCCCTCGGTGGCGCCCTCCGCCACGGCCCCAGCCGCACCGGACGACGCGCCCGTGGACGCGCTCGGACTCGTCGGGGACGCGCCTTCGGGCTGCGGGGTCGCGGTCGACATACCCGCGCATGCTACCACGGGCCCTCCCGCCCACGGAGGGCGGGCGGCGCCGTAGCGCCGCCCGCTGCCTCCCGTGCTCGGGACGGGGGTGCGTGTCGGTTCAGCCCTCGAGGCTGAGCAGGAACGGTTCCTCGATCGCGGTGCAGACCCAGCGCAGGAAGCGGGCCGCCTGGGCGCCGTCGATCAGCCGGTGATCGTAGGTGACCGACATCGGCATCATCAGCCGGGGCTCGAACTCGCCGGTCTCGCGGTCGTACACGGGTTCGTAGCCGCCGCGCGACACGCCGAGGATGGCGACGTCCGGCGGATTGACGATCGGCGTGAAGCCGTGGCCGCCGATGCCGCCGAGATTCGACACGCTGAAGTTTCCGCCCTGCATGTCGTCGGGCGCGAGCTTGCGGGCGCGCGCCTTGTCGGCGAGTTCGCCGAGCTCGACCGCGAGGTCCAGCATGTTCTTGCGGTCGGCGTCCTTGATCACCGGAACGAGCAGGCCGTAGTCGGTGTCGACGGCCACGCCGACGTTGACGTAGTGCTTGTAGACGATCTCGTTGCTCTCGGTGTCGATCGAGGCGTTGAAGTCGGGGAACTTCTTGAGCGCCGCGGCGACGATCTTGATGAGCATGGCCGTGGGCGTGAGCTTGGCGTCGCGGGCCTGCGCCTTGGGCTGGTGCTCCTTGCGGAGCTGCTCGAAGCGGGTGATGTCGGCCTTGTCGAAGTGCGTGACCATCGGCACCGTGCTCCACGCCGTGGTCATCGATCGAACCGTGGCCTTGCGAATCCCGGACATCGGCTCGCGGTGCGTGTCGCCGAACTTCGAGAAGTCGGGAAGCTCGAAGGCCGGCGCGCTGGGCGCGGGGGCGCCGGCGGCGGGGCGGGCCTGGACCGGGTGCTTGCCGTCGGCGTACGCGCGAACGTCGGCGGCCGAGATGCGGCCCAGGATGCCCGAGCCCTGCACGGCGGCGATGTCGACGCCGAGCTCGCGCGCGAGCCGGCGCACCGACGGCGCCGCGGGGATCAGCGATCCGCCGCCGCCGTCGTAGGCCTTCGCGGACGCCGACGACGGGGCCGCGCTCGCGCTGGCCGCCGGCGCGGCCGCGGTCTCGGGGACATCGGTGCTCGGGGGCTCGCCGGTCAACGAGATCTCGGAGCCCTCGACGGGGCCGCCGTCGTCCTCGTCGGCGGCGGCGTCGTCGCCAGACGCGTCGGCAGCGGCGGCGTCTCCGTCGCCCGCGGGCGCCGCGCCCGCGCCGTCGCCGGCGCCGACCGTCAACACGACCTGACCGACCGCGGCCTCGGCGTTCTCTTCGACGTGGATCGCTTCGACGACCCCGGCGACGGAGCTTGGAACCTCGACGACCGCCTTGTCGGTCTCGAGCTCGAGCACGGGCTGATCGACCTCGATGGTGTCACCCACCGAGACGAGCACGGCCACGACCGTCCCCGATTCGATGCCTTCGCCGACTTCCGGCAGTTTGAACTCTTCAGCCACGGGATCGTCTCCTAGTCCGTTGCGGGGCGGGGGCTGCGACCGGGCGCGAGCGCCGGGTCGCGGAGTGCGTGCGAATACCGCTCATGCGGTGTACGGGTTGGCTTTGGCGGGGTCGATCCCCAGCTCGGCGGCGGCGTCGGCCAGGTCGCCCTCGTACGCGCCGTCGGCGGCGAGCTGCACGAGGGTCGCGTAGACGATGTGCTCGGCGCTCACCTCGAAGAAGTCGCGGAGCTCTTCGCGCGCCTCGCTGCGGCCGAAGCCGTCGGTCCCGAGCACGACGAGCGGCGGCTCGACGTAGCTGCTCAGTGCGTCGGGGAGGATCTTCATGTTGTCGCTGGCCGCCACGATGGGACCCGGAGCGTCGGCCATCTGCGCCGTGACCCAGGCGGGATCGTGCTCGGCGGCGGGCTCGAGGCGCTTGCGGCGCTCGACCTGCAGCGCGTCGCGGTGCAGCTCCTTGTAGCTGGTCACGCTCCACACGTCGGCGGCGACCTTGTACTCCTCGAGCATCTCCTGGGCCTTCAGCACCTCGTTCATGATGCTGGCCGAGCCCCAGAGCTGCGCCTTGGTGCCGAAGCGGCGTCCGGAGGGCCGGAACTTGTAGAGACCCTTGAGGATCCCCTGCTCGAGCTCGTCGCGCGAGAGGTGTTCGGGCGCGGCCGGCTGGGCGTAGTTCTCGTTGCCCACGGTGAGGTAGTAGAACAGGTCTTCCTGCTCCTGGTACATGCGTCGCATGCCCTCGCGAATGATGACCGCCATCTCGTAGGCGAACGAGGGGTCGTAGGCCTTGAGGTTGGGGATCGGGTAGGCGAGCAGGTGGCTGTGGCCGTCCTGGTGCTGCAGCCCCTCGCCGGCGAGCGTGGTGCGGCCGGCGGTGGCGCCGATCATGAAGCCCTTGGCGCGCATGTCGCCGGCGAGCCAGGTGAGATCGCCGATGCGCTGGAAGCCGAACATCGAGTAGTAGATGAAGAACGGGATCGTGTTCACGCCGTGCGTGGCGTAGGCCGTACCGGCGGCGAGGAAGCTCGACATCGAGCCGGCTTCGGTGATCCCCTCCTCGAGGATCTGCCCGTCCTTGCTCTCCTTGTAGTAGAGCA
>CBDUCW010000101.1:0-7717 GCA_965365745.1 uncultured Trueperaceae bacterium | reverse complement strand
CGACTCCCAGGTTAAGAACCCCCTCCCCTTGCCGACGATCCAGCGCGGCGCGCTGCCCGAGATTACGGCCACGCAGATGAACCAGATCATCATGCAGGCCACGGGCAAGTACGGCCTCGACAGCCGCGTGCTGGTCGAGCACACCGGCCGCAACCTCGTCGAGCTCGCCGAGCGCTTCGCGCCCGACGGCCCGGTGCTCGTGGTGGCCGGCCGCGGCGGCAACGGCAGCGGCGGCCTGGCCGCCGCGCGCATGCTCGGTTCGCGCGGGCGTCGCGTGTGGGTCGTCCCCACGCACGAGCCCGAGAACTACTCGGGCACGCCGCGCGAGCAGCTCGAACTGCTGCGCCACTACTCCAACGTGCGCATCAAATCGAGCATGCCCAAGATGAAGTACGCCTGCGTCATCGACGCGGCGATCGGAACCTCGCTCGAGGGGCCGCCCCGCGGTCGCACGCTCGACGTCATCACGGTTCTGAACAACCTCCACGACGGCTGCACCGTCATCAGCCTCGACGTGCCCACCGGCATGATCTCGGACGACGGAAGCATTCCGGGCGAGGTCGTGCAGGCCAGCATGACGCTCGCCGTGGCCCTGCCCAAGCAGGGCGTGGGCGTGGGCGGCTCCGCCGGCCGCGTGTTCGTGGGCGACATCGGCCTCCCGCCGGACATGTTCGACGGCCTCGGCCTCCCCGAAGTCCGGCTGCCGGCCTTCGTCACGGAGCTCGTCGAGGACTGAGCGGCTCGGGGCTGGCCCTCCCGCCCTGCACCGACCCTCCCCCAAGCAGGCCGTCCGAACGCCGACGGATTCGTCGGCGTTCGTTCGTTGGCGCGCTGCCTGGATCGGTTCGCCGCCGCAGCGGCGGCCCATGCCGAGCGCCCCGCGGAGACGGGGCGCTGGCGGTTTCGGTTGGTAGGCGCGGGCAGGATTGAACTGCCGACCTCCACAGTGTCAATGTGGCGCTCTCCCACTGAGCTACGCGCCTTCGGTGCTGCGACTTCGTCGTCGCTCGGGTCGCTCGCCGGGTGCGGACGCGCGTCGCGAGGAACGGGCGATCCGCCTGTGTGGCGGGGGCGAACGGCCGGGAGCCGCAGCGTGGGTTGGAGGCGCCGACCGGAATCGAACCGGTGATGGAGGTTTTGCAGACCTCTGCCTTACCACTTGGCTACGGCGCCAAGCGCCCCAGAATGTATCACGCGTCTTCGAGGACCGTCAACGCCGTTCCCGACGTCCGCAATGCGGCTCGGTCGAGGCCCGGCCGGGTGCGGCCCGACGCCGCTCGCGGCTCGGGTCGCGAGCCGCGGGGGGACGGGCGACCGCTTCGGTATCCTCCTCCCATGGACGCCGCTCCCGCCCGCTTCGCACACCTCCACCAGCACACCGCGTACTCGCTCCTCGACGGGGCGGCGCGGATCCAGGACCTCGTCGACTGGGTGAAGCGGGTGACGCCCGAGGACCCCGCGCTGGCGATGACCGACCACGGGAACATGCACGGGGCGGTGGAGTTCTACCGCACCTGCGCGCGCGCCGGCGTGAAGCCGATCTTGGGCTTCGAGGCCTACGTGACCGCCGGGAGCCGCTTCGACAAGCGCAAGCCCTCGAGCAAGCTCGACGGCGGCTACTTCCACCTCACGCTGCTGGCCAAGGACTTCACCGGGTACCAGAACCTCTGCAAGCTCAACTCGCGGGCCTGGCTCGAGGGCTTCTACATGAAGCCGCGCGTCGATCACGACCTGCTGCGCGAGCACAGCGAAGGCGTCATCGCCCTGTCGGGCTGCCTGGGGGCCCAGATCCCGCGCACGATCCTCGACATCGGCCCCGACGCCGGCGAGGACGTGCTGAAGCAGTACCTCGAGATCTTCGGCGACGACTTCTTCCTCGAACTGCAGGACCACGGGCTGGACGAGCAGCGGCGGCTCAACCCGATCCTCCGGGAGTTCGCGACCGAGCACGGGCTCGGCATGGTGGCGACGAACGACGGGCACTACGTGCGCAAGGAAGACGCCCGTGCGCACGAGGCGCTGCTGGCGATCCAGACGAAGACGGTGCTCTCGGATCCCGATCGCTTCAAGTTCCCCTGCGACGAGTTCTACGTGAAGACGCCCGCCGAGATGGCCGAGGCGATCTCGGAGGACGAGTACGCCGGCGCGCTGTCGAACACGAACCTCGTCGCCGACCTGTGCGACGTCACCCTCCCGATCGGCGACAACCGCGTCTACCAGATGCCCGAGTTGCCGCTCCCCGAGGGGCGCACGCTCGAGGTGCAGCTCCGCGTGCAGACCTACCAGGGGTTGGGCGAGCGCTACCCGGACCGCATCGACGAGGACCTGTGGCGGGGCTACCTCGGAGCGGCGGGCACGCCGATCGGCGACCAGCCCGACGACCTCGAGGACGTCCTCGTCGAACTCGCTCGCGCCGGTTCGGCCGGGCGGCGCGAGCGCGGCGGCGACGCCACCTACGACCGCTACGAGTACCCCCACCTCGCGGCGTTCGGCGAGCGTGCCGACGACGCCGAGGCGATCGGCATCCTCGAGCGGGCCGAGTACGAGCTCGGCGTCATCGTGGCCATGGGCTTCCCCGACTACTTCCTGATGACCGCCGACTTCATCAACTGGGCCAAGGACCAGCGGATCGCGGTCGGGCCGGGGCGCGGTTCCGGCGCGGGGAGCATCGTGGCCTACGCGCTGCGGATCACCGACATCGATCCGCTCGCCTTCGACCTGCTCTTCGAGCGCTTCCTGAACCCCGAGCGGGTGTCGATGCCCGACTTCGACATCGACTTCTCGGACGTCCGCCGCGGCGAGGTGATCGACTACGTGCGCCGCACCTACGGCGACGACAAGGTGGCGCACATCGCGACGTTCGGAACGATGGCCTCGAAGGCCGCGATCAAGGACGCCGCGCGCGTGATGGAGGCCAGCTTCGGCGAAGCCGATACCGTCAGCAAGCTCGTGCCGACCGTCTTCGGCCGTTCGGTCCCCATCGACCGGGCGATCGAGGAGGTGCCCGAGTTCCGCGAGCTCTACGAAGGGCCGGCGCACGACTACGTCGACATCGCGCGCAACCTCGAGGGGCTCACCCGGCACGCCTCGGTGCACGCCGCCGGCGTGATCATCGCCCGCGACCCCATCACCGACCTCGCGCCGCTCTTCCGCAGCGGCGACGGCCCGGTCGTCTGCCAGTACGACATGGGCTCGGTCGAGGACCTCGGCTTCATCAAGATGGACTTCCTCGGGCTGCGCACCCTGTCGTTCATCGAGGCCGCGGTGCGCATCGTCGAGCAGACGCGCGGCGAGACGCTCGATCCGGCGGCGTTCCCGCACGACGACGAGGCGACCTTCGAGCTGCTGAGCCGGGGCGAGGCCGCCGGCGTGTTCCAGTTCGAGTCGCCCGGCATGGTCGACACGCTCCGCAAGCTCAAGCCGCGCCGCATCCAGGACCTGATCGCCGTCTCGGCGCTCTACCGGCCCGGTCCGATGGAGAACATCCCGACCTACATCCGGCGGCACCACGGCCAGGAAGAGGTGCGCTACGACGAGTTCCCGGCGGCCGAGGCGGTGCTCGCGCCGATCCTCGAGGAGACCTACGGGATCCCCGTCTACCAGGAGCAGATCATGCAGATCGCCCAGGCGGTGGCCGGCTACAGCCTCGGCGAGGCCGACCTCCTGCGGCGGGCGATGGGCAAGAAGAAGGTCGCCGAGATGGAGAAGCAGCGCAAGGTCTTCGAAGCGGGGGCGGGCGAGCGCGGCATCGGACGCGACGAAGCCAACCGGATCTTCGACCTGCTCGAGAAGTTCGCCAACTACGGCTTCAACAAGTCGCACTCGGCGGCCTACGGCGAGCTTTCCTACCAGACCGCCTACCTCAAGGCCCACTACCCCGTCGAGTTCGCCGCCGCCCTGCTCACGGTCGAGCGCGCGAACAGCGACAAGGTGGCGCAGTACGTGGCCGACGCGCGCCACCTCGGCATCGACGTGCTGCCGCCGGACATCAACGAGTCGGTCGCCGACTTCACGCCCGTGGGCGAGGTGATCCGCTTCGGGCTCTACGGGATCAAGAACGTCGGCGACGGCGCGGTGGAGCACATCCTGGCCGAACGCGAGGCGCGGGGCGCCTTCGACGACCTGTTCGACTTCTGCCAGCGCGTCGACAGCACGCTGGTCAACAAGCGCGCGCTCGAGCACCTCATCAAGTCGGGCGCCTTCGACCAGATCGGCGATCGCGGCACGCTGCTCGCCAACATGGAGGCCGCGCTCAAGTGGGGGCAGGCGCATCGCGAGCAGGCGGAGCAGGGCCAGGCGGCGCTGTTCGGCATCGAGGAGATCAAGCCGCCCGTGCTCGAGCCGAGCGAGCCGATCCCCGACCTCGAGCTGCTGCGCTTCGAGAAGGACGCCCTCGGCCTCTACATCACCGATCACCCGATGAACGCCTACCCCGGCCTGCGCGAGGCCGCGAGCTGCCTCGTCGACGACGCCGAGTCGTGGTTCGAGGCGCACCGGCACGAACTCGCCGGCTTCGGCGGGCGGATGAAGGTGGTGCTCAGCGGGATCCTGCAGAACGTGGTGAAGCGCCCCACCCGCAAGGGCACGATGATGGCCCGCTTCGACATCGCCGACGAGAGCGGATCGCGCGAGGTCGTGGCCTTCAGCCGCGTGTACGACGTCATCGCCGACCTGCTCGTCGAAGACGCCCCGGTCGTCCTCGTCGCCGAGATCAGCGAGGACGGGGGTGGCGTCCGACTCGTCGCCGACCGGCTGGTGCGCTGGGACCTCGAGCGCGACGTGCCCGAGGTCGCCGTGCTGCGCTTCGCGCTCGAGGACGCCTCGCGCGAACGCCTGCTCGAACTGCGCTCGCGCATCGACGAGTACAGCGGCGTGACGCCGCTGCGCCTGCTGATGCGCCGCGAGGGCGAAACGGTGGTCTACGCGAGCGAACAGGTGCGCATCGACACGGCGCACCTCGAGGAGCTCGAGGCGAGCTGCCCCTGGATCCGCACGGCCGTGACCGTCGACCGCGAGCGGCTGCTCGCCGATCGCGGCAACCCGTGGCAGGCTCGGGCCGCGCAGACGCCGGCCGCCGACGTCCCCTTCTGAGCCTCCAGCGGCACCAACGCGAGCGCGCGGGCTCGTGCCCGCGCGCCGCACCGCCCCTCCCGAGCGACGCCTAGAACTGCGTCGCCTTGATGTCCCGGTTCATCGAGATGTCGGTCTGGGTGGTGGCCATCTTGAAGGCCTGTTGGCTCGTGGCGGCGTGCAGGCCGGTCTCGAAGTCGATCACGTCGTCGGCGTAGAGCCGGGCGAGGTGATCGTCGAAGAGCTGCATGCCGTCGAGCGTGCCGTCGCGGAGCGCGTCGTAGATCTCGTAGGTGCGCTCCTCGTCCTTGATCAGATCCTGGATCCGCAGCGTGCCCTTGAGGATCTCCATCGCCGCGGTGCGCCCCTTGCCGTCCTTGGTCCGCAGCAGCCGCTGGCTCACGATCCCGACCAGCGCCTCGGCGAAGAGGACCCGCGCCGAGTCGCGCTCGTACGGCGGGAACAGCTCGAGCATGCGGTTGATCGTGCGCACCGCGTCCTGCGTGTGCAGCGTGGCGAACACGAGGTGCCCGGTCTGGGCGGCCGACAGCGCCGCCTCGGCCGTCGCGTGGTCGCGGATCTCGCCGATCATGATGACGTCGGGATCCTGCCGCATCGCCGCCACGAGGGCGTCGGCCAAGCTGACCGCGTCGCCGCAGATCTCCCGCTGCACGATGGCAGACTTCTTGCTCGTGTGCAGGTACTCGATCGGATCCTCGACCGTGACGATCATCTTGGCGTGCACGCGGTTGATCTCGTCGATGATCCGCGCCAGCGTCGTCGACTTGCCCGAGCCGGTGGGACCGGTGACGAGGACGATCCCCTTCTCCTTGTCGCGGAAGAAGTCGATCGTGTCCTGCGGCAGGTCGACGACCGCGAGGACGCTCTCGTCGCTGTTGATCACGCGCAGCACCGCGCTGATCGTGCCGCGCTGCCGGAACAGGTTCACGCGGAACCGTCCCAGGCCGTGCACGCTGTAGGCGAGGTCGACCTGATGGTTCTCGTCGAACTGCTCGAGCTGCCGCTCGCTGCACACGATTTCGCTGAGGCGTTCGGTGAATTTGGGGGTGACCTTGGTCTCGCCGACCGGCGTCAATCGACCGTTCACGCGCGCCATCGGCAGCAGACCGCAGTGCAGGTGCACGTCCGACGCGCCGTCGTTGACCAGTTTGTGCAGGAGGTCCTGGAAGTTCATGCGGACACTGTAGGCCACCGTGTGCGACGGACTTCTGACATTCTTCTCATCCCCCGGCGCGCGAACCTGTCAGCTCCGCCGCGCGGTTCGGCCGCGAACCGCGGGGAGCCCCGCACCGTCCCCGACGGCCGCGGTACACTGCGCCGACACGAAGGAGGCTTCGCATGCAGCACACCACGGTCGCCGTGATCGGCACCGGCTGGTCGAACCGAGTCCTGATCCCCGCCTTGCAGGCCGGGGGGTGCGAGGTCGTCGCCGTCGCGAGCCGCAGCGAGGAGCGGGCCCGCGCCGTCGCCGATCGGCACGGCGTGCGCCACGCCACCGGCGATTGGCGCGACCTGCTGACGATGGACGTCGACCTCGTCTCGGTCACCACGCCCCCGAGCGAGCACCACGAGCAGTCGATCGCGATTCTCGAGGCCGGCAAGCACCTGCTCTGCGAGAAGCCGCTGGCGCTCGACGTCGACCAGGCGCAGGCCATGAGCGAGGCCGCGGCGCGGGCACGGGACTCGCAGCGCGGGCTGGTCGCGCTCGTCGACCACGAGCTCCGCTTCACCCCGGTGCGCCGCAAGGCGAAGCAGCTCATCGACGGGGGCGCGATCGGGCGTCCGTTGATGGCCACCGCGCGCGTGGCCAGCCGCAGCCGCATCGACCCGACCGATCCCTGGACCTGGTGGTCGGACGGGAGCGCCGGCGGCGGCATCCTCGGCGCGATCGGAAGTCACGTGCTCGACGGCGTGCGCTGGCTGCTGGCCGAAGAGCTCGAGCTCGACGGTGCGGTCCTGGGGCGCACGTACGCCGAGCGAAGCCACGACGGCGGCAGCCGCGAGGTCACCAGCGACGACATCGCCTCGCTCGTGCTCCGTGCCGGCGACGCGGTCGTCACCGTCCTCGTCCACGGCGCGGCGCTCGACGACGCCATCGACCTGCTCACGATCCGCGGCACCGAGGGCACGATCGTGATCGACCGCTCCCTCAAGCTCTACTACGGCAAGCGCGACGGTCCGCTGAAGGAGTACAAGGTCGAGCTTCCCACCTCTGTGCCGAACCGCTTCCGGGCCAACGGCTTCGCGGCCGGCTCGGTCCTGCTGGGCCAAGCGCTCGCGAACGAACTGCCCCTCGCGCCCGAGTCGCGCTCGCTGCTTCGCGACGCTGCGACGATCGAGGACGGCTTGGCGGTGCAGCGTGTGCTCGACGAGGCCCGTGAGCGCGCGCCGCTCCTCCCCCGTGGAGGCGCCCGGTCGTGATCCGCTTGGTCGCGGCCGTCGCCGCGGTGGCGCTGCTCGTCGGAGGGGGGTTCTGGGTCGCGTCGTTGTTCGACGGCGAAGCGCTCCAGGCCGCCGCGACGGCGGTCGGCGGCGCCGTCGAGGACGTCGACCGGATGGGCTCCGCGAGCGACGCGAACGCGTCGGCCGGAGCCGGCGACGCGAGCGCCGCCCCGTCGGACGCGGA
>CBDUCW010000100.1:0-7855 GCA_965365745.1 uncultured Trueperaceae bacterium | reverse complement strand
GTGCGCAGTTACGCACCCATCTCGAGGTTCTCGCGCACGCTCATCTTCGGGAAGATGCGGCGGTTTTCGGGGACCACGGCCATGCCGCGCTGGATGCGCTCGGCCGTGGTCAGCGTGTCGGCGCGCTCGCCACGGAAGTACATCTCCCCTTCCGAGACGCGCACGATGCCGAGGATCGTCTTGAGGGTCGTGGACTTGCCCGAAGCGTTGCCGCCGAGCAAACACACCATCTCGCCCGGGTGGATGACCATGTCGACGTTGTGAAGCACCCGGATGGGTCCGTAGTGGGTGGTGACCTTGTTCAGCTCGAGCAGCTTCTCGCGCTCGGCGCTGCCGTTGTCCTGCGCGGCCATCAGCTCGCGCTCCCCTCGGTACTGCCGAACTCGTCCTCGAGCTCGGCGCCGTCGGTATCGTCGCTGCGCTTGCCGAGGTAGGCCTCGATGACCGCAGGATCGTTCACCACGTCGTCGTAGTCGCCCTCGGCGATCTTGCTGCCGTAGTCGAGCACCACGACCCGGTCGCTGATGTCGCCGACGAGGTTCATCTTGTGCTCCACGAGCAGGATCGTGTAGCCGCCTTCGTCGCGCATGCGGCGGATGATGTCGGTGATCTCGGTGGTCTCCTTGGGGTTCATCCCCGCCGACGGTTCGTCGAGAAGCAACACCTTCGCGCCGGTGGCCATCGCGCGGGCGATCTCGGTGCGACGGCGGTTCGCGTAGGAGAGCACGTAGACCGGCTGGTGCAGGCGGTAGCTCATCAGGCGCGGCCCGAAGAAGCTGAGCTTCTCGAGCGCGCGCTCGCGCATCGCCTGCTCCTGGCGGCGGTAGGCGGGCGTCCGAAAGACCGCCGAGAGCCAGTTGCTCTTCACCTTGTGGTGCTGCGGGATCAGGATGTTGTCGAGCACCGAGAGGTTGGTGAACAGGCGCAGGTTCTGGAACGTGCGCGCGATCCCGAGATCGACGACCTTGTCGGGCTTGAGGCCCTTGATGCTCTCGCCTTCGAAGCGGATGTCGCCGGTGGTGGGCTGGTACACGCCGGTGATCAGGTTGAAGAGCGTCGTCTTGCCGGCCCCGTTCGGTCCGATGACCGAGACGATCTCGCCTTCGTTCAGGCTGAACGACAGATCGGAAATCGCTTGGAGGCCGCCGAAGCTCTTGCTGAGGTTGGACACTTCGAGGAGCGCCACGTCAGTTCTCCCCTCGGTCGGTGTCGCGGGTTCGCCGCTCGGACGGGTCCTCGGGCTCGTCGCCCGTGGTCGTGAGCGGCTCGGCCGCGGGTTCGGTGTTGGCGCCCTTGCCGGTTCCGGCTCGCTCGAGGCGGTCGGCCAAGTCGGGGTTCGTGAGCCAGGCGTCCTGTGCGCGCTCCTCGTCGCTGGGCTCGTCGCTCCGTTCGCGCAGCAGCCACGACCAGCTGAACTCGGCGCGACCGGTGACCCCCGACGGGCGGAAGATCATGATCACGATCAGCACGACCGACAGGAAGATGGCCCGCAGGCCGAAGCCGCGGAAGGTGCCGTCGAGGAAGCCGGGATCGATCAGCCCGAGCACGAGGGCCACGACCGCGAGGCCGCCGATGCCGTAGACGCTCGGGTGCAGCCGCGGGCGCAGGCGCTGGATGTTGCGGTAGAGCAGCGTCCCGATGGCCGCGATGGCGAGGATGGCCGCGATGATGATCATCCAGGTCGCGAGCGGGTAGGCCTGCTCGAGCGGGTCGCCGTACTGACGAACGAACACGACCAGCCCCGTGCCGATGAGCACGCCGGTGATCGACCCCGTCCCGCCGGCCGAGATCGCCACCAGGAAGAAGAAGGTGAGCTGGAAGAGGAAGAACTCGGGCTTGGCGCCGCCGAGCCAGGAGACCCACAGGCCGCCCGCCACGCCGGCGAAGAACGCACCCAGCACGAAGGCGAGCACCTTGTTGCCAGCGAGGTTGATGCCCATCGCCTCGGCGGCGATCTCGTCCTCGCGGATCGCCTCCATCGCCCGGCCGTAGCTCGAGTACTTGAGCTTCGCCATGATGAAGAGCGTCACGGCGAGGATCCCGAAGGTCCACCAGATGCTCTGGCCGAACTCGAGCGGCACGCCCTGCAGTCCCAGGGCGCCGTTGGTGAGCGGCGAGAAGAGGCGCGTGGACGCCGTCAGGCGGATGATCTCCCCGAACCCGAAGGTGACGATCGCCAGGTAGTCGCCGCGCAGTCGCAGCGCGGGCAGGCCGACGACGAATCCGATCGCGGCGGCGATGAGTCCGCCGATGAACATCGCGATCACGAAGCGGACCCAGAGCGTCTCGGGCGTCGTGAGCGCCTCGAGTCCAAACGTCTTCAGCAGGTTCGTGACCGAGAGCGCGAGCGTCCCTTCGGTCATCGAGGATCGTCCCGACGTGATGATCGTCTGCCGCGTCTGCTCGGACAGCATGAGCAGCGCGGTGGCGTAGCCGCCGATCATCATGAATCCGTGGTGCCCGAGGCTGAGCACACCGAGCGTGCCGTTGATCAGGTTGAGGCTGACGGTGGCGATGCCCCAGATGGCGAACAGCGCCAGGGCCCCGTTGAGCTTGTCGCTGCCCAGCCCCTGCAGGAACCACAGCAGCACGCCGACGAGGGCGGTGGCCAGCAGCGTGAAGATCGTGTTGCGCAGGCGGTTCTGTTGGAAGGCCATCAGACCTTCTCCGAGAGGTCTTCACCGACGATGCCCGACGGCCGGATCAGCAGCACGACGATCAGCAGGATGAAGGCGAAGGTGTCCTTGAACTCGGTGATGCCCGGGAAGTTCATCGTGCGCGGGAAGATCGCGGTGAGGAAGTTCTCCGAGAAGCCGATGATCATGGCGCCGATCACCGCGCCGGGGAGGCTTCCGATCCCGCCGATGACGGCGGCGGCGAAGGCCTTGATCCCGGGCAGGATGCCCATGATCGCCGGCTGGTTGAGGCTGCCGAAGTTCAGGCCCCACATCGCACCGCCGGCGGCGGCGAGCATCGACCCGAGCAGGAACGTGGTCGCGATCACGCGGTCCACCGACACGCCCATCATCTGCGCCGTCTCGGCGTCCTGCGCCGAGGCGCGCATCGCCTTGCCCAGGCGCGTGCGGTTGACGAAGAGCGTCAGCACGATCACCAGCGCAGCCGTGACGAGCGGGATCCACAGCAGTAGCCAGTTCGAGAACACGACGCCGTCGCCGATGGGGATCTGGACGGCGTTGCTGATCGGCGTGTCGGGCCGGAACGGCGTCTGGCGATTGGTGAAGACGAGGATGCCGACGTTCTGCAACAGGAACGACACCGCGATCGCGGTGATCAGCATCGAGTTGCGCGGCGCCGTACGCAGCGGAGCGTAGGCGACGCGGTCGATCACGACCCCGAGAACGCTGGTGGCGAGCATGGCCGAGATGAGCGCGAGCCAGAACGGGAACGTGAAGCTGGCGAGCATGTAAGTCCACACGCCGAGCGTGACGAAGCCGAACGCCAGCGTGACCGGATCGAGCAGGCTTCCGCGCCAGAACTCGACGACGCGCATCACGGCGTAGGCGAGGATGCCGGCGATGATCAGCGCGACGAACCACGGATAGGGCGCGAGGGTGAAGAAATAGTAGGTGGCGAATGCGCCCACCATGAAGACCTCGCCGTGCGCGAAGTTGATCAGCCGGATGATCCCGTAGACCATCGTGTAGCCGAGCGCGATCAGGGCGTAGAGGCTGCCGAGCTTGATCGACTCGATCCCCGCACGAGTGAAGAAAGCCGCGTTGAAACGTTCAGATACGGATCCGAGATAGACGATGCGGCCCACGACGATCGCCAGAATCACACCGACGATCAGCCAAGGAATCCAGCCGCGGTTGGAGGCGGAGGAGGATGCGGTGGCTGCCAAGGGAGTCTCCCAGGTCGTTGGGGTTCGCGTGCGAACCGGTTCGTGGCGGAGAGGGACGGCGAGTTTCGACCGTCCGTCAATATACATCCGCGCGCCCGCGCGTGCCGGAGGGCACACCGGGCATGGCGGACGGCGTCGCAGCCGCAGCGGAGAGGGCGGGATTCCTCCCGCCCTCTCGGCGTGCGGCGTGGGCTCTTACTGGCCCGTGCTGATGCCGAACTGCGTCTCGGCAGCCCAGCCCTGGTCGTTGTCGGCGGGAACGATGTACTCGAAGAAGGCGATCGTGCGATCGCTGGGAGTACCGTCCGTGCCTGCATAGGTGATGTCACCGCTGACGCCCGGGAAGCCGTCGAGGCTGGCGAGCGCGTCGCGCACGGCGTCCACGTCGCTGGTACCGGCGATGCTGAGGGCCTCGTACATCACGTTGAGGCTGTCGGCGCCGGCCAGGGTGAAGCCGTTGAAGTCGGTCGCGTCGGGGTTCGCCACGTCGAAGAAGCTGGCGAACGCTTCGGCGCGCTCGGCCGCGTCACCGCTGAGCACTTCGGGGCCGCCGAAGCCGGTGAACAGGTAGCCGTCGAAGGCTTCGCCGCCGC
This sequence comes from uncultured Trueperaceae bacterium, assembly GCA_965365745.1. Taxonomy (GTDB): domain Bacteria; phylum Deinococcota; class Deinococci; order Deinococcales; family Trueperaceae; genus CBDUCW01. The sequence goes on along the minus strand of CBDUCW010000100.1, from coordinate 3,400 downwards.
CGACCGGGCACTGGCTGTCGTCCGAGGCGTCGGCGCCCAGCATCTGCTGGTCGAAGCCGGCGCTGCGGAGAGCCGGGATCAGCGTCGCGCCTTCGGCGCAGAAGCCGCTGTAGTAGATCACGTCGGCCGGAAGCCCGAGCACGTCGTTGATCTGGGCCGCGAAGTCCACCGTGTTGGCGACGAAGTCGACGACGACGGTGTCGCCGCCGAGCGCTTCGAACTGCTCGACGAAGAAGTTCGCGAGGCCGAACGAGTAGTCGTCGTCCTGCTGGCGGAAGACGATGGCGCTGGACGCACCGAGGTCGTTCACGGCGTAGTTGGCCGCGACCTTGCCCTGGAAGTCGTCGGTGTAGGCCATCCGGAACACGTACTCACCGATCTGCGTGGTCGCAGGGTTCGTCGAGCTGGTCGAGATCATGATGATCCCGTTGTCCTGCAGCACCTCGGCCGCGGGGATGGACATCGAGGAGCTGATCGCTCCGAGCACGGCGACGACGCCCTCGTCGACGAAGCGGTTCGCGCAGTTGACCGAACCTTCGACCGTGGTCTGGTTGTCGCAAATCGAAAGCGTGATGTTCACTTCGTCGGTCGGGAGCTGCGCCAGCGCGGTTTCGATCCCCTGCAGGGTCGACGTACCGATCGTGGCGAAGCGCCCGGACAGTTCGAGGTTCACGCCGATGGTGGCGTTCACCGTGTCCTGGGCGAAGCCGAGGCTCAAAAAGGCCGCGACGAGAAGGGCAATCAGTCGCTTCATGTATTCCTCCATTGGGAGAGAACGGTTGCGCCAGTCGGAGACGGAGTCGGGGGCTGTGCCCGCGTGTCCGCCCGATGCGGTCACGCGCATGCCTGACGCAAATTCAGCCGTCGCATCGTACCGATGCATAAATAAGCTGTCAACGGTGAGTCTATGAACCGGTCTTCATCGAATATGTGGCGTGCACGACGCTTTGGAGAGCTCGCTTCGTGTCTCTGTGGCCCGCAATCCGGGGTCCGGACCGCGTCCGCTGGGGTGCCTGGGGGTCGCGAACGACCGACCGCCGCGTCCGGCACGGGGCCGGACGCGGCTGCGATCGAGGCTCCGCTCGTTCAGAGGTCGAAGTAGAGCTCGAACTCCATCGGGGTCGGGCGCAGGTGCGTCTGGGCGATCTCTTCGCGCTTGATCTCGATGTAGCTCTCGAGGAGATCTTCGGTGAAGACGCCGCCCTCGAGCAGGAACTCGTGGTCCTTCTCGAGCGCATCGAGCGCCTCGCCGAGCGAGGTCGGGAGCTGCTTGATGCGACGCGCTTCGCGGGCCGAGAGCGCGTAGAGGTTCTTGTCGGTCGGCTTCGGCGGATCCATGTCCTTCTGGATCCCGTCGAGACCGGCCATCATCATCGCCGCGAAGGCGAGGTACGGGTTCGCCGTGGGATCCGGCGCGCGGTACTCGACGCGCTTCGCCTTGGGCGAGTGCGAGTACATCGGCACGCGCACGATCGCGGAGCGGTTCCGGGCGCTGATGATCAGGTTGACGGGCGCCTCGTAGCCCGGCACGAGCCGGCGGTACGAGTTGATCGTCGGGTTGGTCAGGGCGGCGAGCGCGGGGCCGTGGGTCAGCAGCCCGGCCACGTACTTCATCGCCATCTCGCTGAGGTCGACGTAGCCGCCCTTCTCGTAGAACAGCGGCTTGCCGCCCTTCCACAGCGACTGGTGCGTGTGCATTCCCGAGCCGTTGTCGCCGAAGATGGGCTTCGGCATGAAGGTGGCGGTCTTCCCCATCATGGCGGCCGTGTTGCGCACCGTGTACTTGTACTTCTGGATCCGGTCGGCGACCTCGGTGAGCGTGTCGAAGCGCATGTCGATCTCGCCCTGGCCGGCGGTGGCCACCTCGTGGTGGTGCACCTCGATCGGGACGCCGACCGCTTCGAGGTTGAGGACCATCTCGCTGCGCAGGTCCTGGTACTTGTCGACCGGCGCGGCCGGGAAGTACCCGCCCTTCGGCTTGGTCCAGTAGCCGTCTCCGAAGGCCTCGGGGTCGGTGTGCGCGTCGACGGCCTCGATCCGGAAGCTGTAGTTGTAGGGGTCGACGCTGAACTGCACGCCGTCGAATACGAAGAACTCGGCTTCGGGCCCCATGAAGATGGTGTCGGCGATGCCCGTCGACGTCAGGTAGGACTCGGCGCGCTTGGCGACGCCGCGCGGATCCTTGCTGTAGAGCTCTTCGGTGATCGGATCCTTGATGTCGGCCACCAGCACGAGCGTCTTGTGCGCAGTGAACGGATCGAGGAAGGCCGAGCCGGGGTCGGGGAGCAGCACCATGTCGCTCGCCTCGATCGCCTGGAACCCCTCGATCGAGGAGCCGTCGAATCCGAGCCCCTCCTCGAAGGAGTCCTCGTCGAAGGCGTGCGACGGGATCGAGAAGTGTTGCCAGCGTCCCGCGACGTCGCTGAAGCGGATGTCGACGAAGTCGACGTCCTCCGCTTTGAGGAACTCGATGGCTTGTTTGGGGGTTTCGAACATGTCGCCTCCTAGAGCAGCACGATTTTCCGACCGAACGATATAGGGCCACCACGCACACTGTCAACGCCAATCGCGCGCAATGTGCATTGATTCTGTGACGCTCTGCCATTTTTGATCGTATTTCAGGCTGCACGCGGCCCAAATTTTGCATATTGTCGCTTCAATAGCTGCATAGTCGCCATTTTGCCGTTCGATCGAGCGGGGTGGCGCTCCGTGTGGTTCAATGGGCGCATCCCGTGCACGAATCGGTGCACCTGCGGCGCATGCAAGCGCGCATCGGTGCGAAAGGAGCTCGTTTTGACGCGTAGCGAGATCAAAAAGGCGCTCGAGGAACACGACGTTCGCTTCCTCCGCATGCAATTCACCGACATCCTGGGGCACAACAAGAGCGTCGACGTGCCGACCAGCCAGTTCGACAAGGCGCTCGACGGCGAGTTGATGTTCGACGGTTCGTCGGTGCAGGGCTTCGCGCGCATCGAGGAGTCCGACATGCTCCTCGAGCCCGACTACGACACCTTCCTCGTCTTCCCCGACCTGCTCGAGGACGCCCGCCAGGGGCGGATCGCCCGCCTCATCTGCGACATCAAGTTCCCGGACGGATCGCCCTTCCCCGGCGACCCGCGCTTCGTGCTGCGGCGCCAGATCGAACGGTTGCGCAGTCTGGGATTCGACGACATGGTCGCCGGCACCGAGCCGGAATTCTTCCTGTTCATGCGTTCCGCCGACGACGGCGCCACGACGGTGACGCAGGACTCGGCCGGCTACTTCGACGTCGCTCCGGTCGACCGCGGAGAGCTCGCGCGGCGCGACATGGTGAACGCCCTCGTCGCCATGGGCTTCGAGATCGAAGCCGCCCACCACGAGGTCGCCCCCGGCCAGCACGAGATCGACTTCAAGTACGCCG
>CBDUCW010000099.1:0-7896 GCA_965365745.1 uncultured Trueperaceae bacterium | reverse complement strand
TCGGCGAGTGCGGGAACCAGCGCCGAATAGTCGCCGATCTCCGTGGACGCCACGGCACCTCGATCGAGGCGATCCGGGAACGCGAGGGCCGGCGGGTTCGGTACCCTGGACCATGGACACCAAGCAACGGCCCGACCCCGCCACCGCCGCCGAGCGCGCGGAGGGGAGCGCTGCGCGGCCGCGGAACCCCAACCTGATCTACAGCAACGACGAAAAGTGGCAGATCGGACGCGAGTTCCTCACCCGGTACACCGGAACCGCGCCCGAGGACTTCCAGAAGCAGATCATCCTGACCAACTTCGGGTACTACCTCGACCGCTTCCGGAGCCTGTGCGACGACGCCTACGTGACCGAGGGCTCGGCGATGTCGGCGGCGCACTCGCCCAACGCCGGCGTGTCGCTCGTGAACTTCTCGATCGGCAGTCCGGTCGCCGCGCTGATCATCGAGGTGCTCGCCACGGCCGAGCCGAAGGCAACGCTCTTCCTGGGGATCTGCGGGGGCCTTCACCGCTCGCTCGAGGTGGGCGACTTCATCCTGCCCACCGCGGCGATCCGCGACGAAGGGGCTTCGCGCCACTTCATGCCGCCGCAGGTCCCGGCGCTGCCCACCTTCAAGGTGCAGAAGTTCGTCTCGCAGATCATCGTCGAGTCGGGGCACGACTACCGCACCGGGGTCGTGCACAGCACCGACTACCGCTTCTGGGAGTTCAACGAGGACTTCAAGCAGCAGCTCTACGACGAACGGGCCTTGGCGATCGACATGGAGACCGCGACGCTGTTCAGCGTCGGCTTCGCGAGCAAGGTGCCGATCGGGGCGCTGCTCTTGGTCAGCGATCTGCCGCTCAAGGAGGTCAAGACGCGCGCGTCCGCCAGGAAGGTTTTCCGCGACTACACCGACCTCCACATCGAGACCGGCCTCCGGTCGATGAGCGAGATCGCCGAGCGCGGCGAGCACATTCGGCACTACCGATGGTGAGCGCGAGGAACCACGCCCGCGCAGGCTCGCGCCGACCCCGATCCGCATGGTGACGGCCGCGCAGCTGCACGGCACCTGGCACCTGCGCTCGTGGCGCTCGGAGTCCGACGACGGGCAGGTCGCGTTCCCGATGGGCCGGGATGCCCGCGGCGTCATCCACTACCAGCCGGACGGCCGGATGTCGGTGCTGATCGCGGCCGCCGATCGCGAGCCGTTCGCGACGGACGACGTCCTCGCCGGGGCCGACGCCGAGAAGCGGAGCGCGTTCGAGACCTTCGTGGCCTACGCCGGCCGCTTCACGCTGCACGGCGACCACGTCGTCCACCATGTCGAGCTGAGCCTGTTCCCCAACTGGGAGGGGAGTCGGCAGAAGCGGTATGCACGCGTCGTCGGGGACGTGCTCGAACTCAGCACCGACGCCCTCGCGCAGCGGGGACGGGTGGGCCGCGCGATCCTCGAGTGGGAGCGCCGGCGCGAGGCGTAGGCCCGCCGCGGGGCCTCACGCACCGGCGCGCCCCGCCCGTCGGGCCGGGCCGCCACGAACGGGCGGGGCTCCGCGGCCGACGGGCGGCCGGTGCGGTGATGTCTCGCGCGCGAGCGTGCAACGCGCGCGGTAGGCTACGACCACCCATCCGATGAGGCCCGTGCGGCGGCACCCGCGGCGCTCGCGCAGCGCACGACCCCGCACCCCCGCGCTTCTGCCGCGTAGGAGTCCACGTTGAGCACCGCACCTGTCCTTCAGCTCCGCAAGAGCGATCTGTTCGCCAACCTGAGTGCCGATGCCTTCGGCTCGATCGAGGCCGAGCTGCGTCCGGTCGACCTGCCCGAAGGCGAGACCCTGTTCGAGCAGGGCGATCCCGGCGACGCGCTGTACCTGCTCGTCGAAGGTGAGCTCAAGGTCGTCGTCGGACGCGGGTCCGATGCCCACACCATCGACACGCTCCGCGACGGCGCCCTGCTCGGCGAGATGTCGCTGCTGACCGGAGAGCCGCGCAGCGCGGGCATCGTCGCGAGCACGCCGAGCCATCTCTTGCGCCTCTCGAAGGCGTCGTTCGACGCCCTGCTCGCCGAGCACGCCGAGGTCCTCGACGAGGTGACGCGCACGGCGCGACCGCGCATCTACCGGACGCGTCTGCTCTCCCTGCTGAGCCACTGGTTCCGGGCCACCGACGAAGCCGACATCCACGCCATCCAGGACGAGCTCGTGTGGCATCACCTGCGCCGCGGCGACATCTTGTTCCACGAGGGCGATCCGGATGCGTTCATGTACTTCGTTCTCGGCGGGCGCATCGGCACCTTCGTGATCGACGACGGCGAGGAGCGGAAGATCCGCGAAGTGGGTCAGGGGGGCAGTCTCGGCGAGGTCGCGATGCTGACGCACGGCACGCACCCGGCCACGGCGCGGGCGTTGCGCGACAGCAGCGTCGTCGCCGTTCCGCGCCACGTGTTCGAGTCGCGGCCCGTCGCCTTCGAGACGCTCGCCGAGCGGGTCGTCGACCGGAACGCGCCGCGAACGCGCGTGCCCGCCCGGATGTCGACCCTGGGGAGCACCGCGTCGACGTACGCGTTCCTGCCCGCCTCCCCCTCGGTGCCGATCGACGAGGTGGTGAATCGCTTCGCCTCCGAGCTGCGCGCCTGGGACGAGGTCCAGATCGTCGACCGCAGCACCGTCGACGACGCCTTCGGGCGGCCCGTCGCCGACACCGAGGCCGGCGCGCCGGACGAACTCGCGCTCGATACCTGGCTCGAACGCCGGGAGGCCGACGCCCGCTACGTCGTGTACCAGCCGGATCGAGATCCGACCACGGCCTGGTCGCGCCGCTGCGTTCGCCGCGCCGACCGCATCGCCCTGGTGGCCTCGGCGAAGGACGATCCGGCGCCGGGCGCGGCCGAGGACGCCCTGGCGCGGGCGTCGCTGGTCATCGCCCCCGAGCTGCTGCTGATCCAGGACGATGGCATCGACTATCCGTCGGGCACGGCCGCCTGGCTCGAGCCGCGCACGATCCTCCAGCACCACCACCTCCGCCTGCACAACGACGACGACTGGCTCCGAGTGGCCCGCCTGCTCACGGGGCGCGGCTTCGGCCTCGCGCTGAGCGGGGGTGGGGCCCGGGGCTTCGCGCACATCGGCCTGATGCGGGCTCTCGAGGAGTACGAGATCCCCGTCGACGTCGTGGTGGGCTCGAGCATGGGGGCCCTGACCGCGGCGAGCTTCGCCTACAAGAACGACTGGCGCCTCGCCGTGGAGGCCGCGCGCACCTTCGGCGACCGCCAGCAGATCGTCGACCGCACGCTTCCGCTCCACGCGATCGCGAAGTCCGAGGGCGTGAACCGCGTGCTCAAGCAGATGTTCGGCGACATCCGCATCGAAGACCTGTGGATCCCGTTCAAGACGCTGTCGACCAACATGACGCGGGTGAAGCCCGAGATCCACGACCGGGGCGTCCTGTGGCGGGCCGTACGCGCGAGCGCGGCCATTCCCGGCATCTTCACGCCGATCCTCTCCGATCGCGGCCACATCCTGATCGACGGCGGCGTCATGAACAACTTCCCGGTCGATCTGACCCGCGAGATGGTCGGCGACGGTGCCGTGATCGCGGCCAACGCCTACGGGGTGATCGACGACGAGGCCAAGGCGGCGCCCTCCGACAAGTACGCCTTCGGAGACAGCATCTCCGGGTGGCAGGCGCTGCGCGAACGCGTCAACCCGTTCTCCCGCAAGCGCCTGCGGGCGCCGTCCATCATGCGCACGCTGATGCGGAGCACGGGGCTGACGAGCAAGCTCCTGATGGGCGAGATGCGCAAGCTCGCCGACGTGGTGGTCAACTACCCGACCCACGCGTACACGAGCCTCGACTTCGACGAACACGAGGACATCATCGCGCTTGGCTACGCCGCCGCCGACGAAGAGATCGGCGCCTGGTGGCGCGACTTCCAGGGGTGACCCGCGCGGCCGGCGACCTCCTCGCGGCCGTCGGCGACACGCCGCTCGTGCGGCTCCGGAGGGTGGTGCCCGAGGGCGCGGCCGAGGTGTGGGTCAAGGTCGAAGGGGGCAACCCCACCGGCTCGTACAAGGACCGCATGGCCGTGACGGTGGTGCAGCGGGCGCTCGAACGCGGCGACGTCTCGCCGGGCGGGCGCCTCGTCGAGTACACCGGCGGGAGCACGGGCACGGCGCTGGCGTTCGTCGCCAGCGTGGTGGGGCTCCGCTTCACCGCCGTGTCGTCGGACGCGTTCGCCGAGAGCAAGCTCGGGGCGATGAAGGCCTACGGGGCCGAGCTGATCGTCGAACCGAGCGGCGACGGCCGCATCTCGCCCGAGCTGATCGCCCGGATGCGGGACCGGGCCTACCGCCTCGCCGAGGCCCCGGATGCCTACTACACCGATCAGTTCGGCTCCCCCGACGTAGTCGAGGGCTACCGGCCGATGGGGCGCGAGATCGGCGCCGCGCTCGGGGCGGCCCCCGATGCCGTCATCGCCGCCGTCGGCACGGGCGGTGCCTTGATGGGCGCGCTGGCCGGCTTGGCCGACCTCGGCATGCACCCCGACGCGATCGCCCTCGAGCCCGCCCAGTCGCCGCTGCTCACCACGGGCCGGGGCGGACCCCACCGGGTCGAAGGCGTCGGCGTGGGCTTCGAGCCGCCGTTCCTCGACCGGAGCCGGATGCGGGAGATCCGAGCCGTCGATCAGGAGCTCGGCTTCGCCATGTGCCGGCGCCTCGCCCGCGAGGAAGGGCTGCTGTGCGGCGCGTCCGGCGGGCTCAACGTGGTGGCCGCCGTCGAGCTCGCCCGCGAGGTCGGGCCGGGGGGCCGGGTCGTCACGTTCGCCTGCGACAGCGGCATGAAGTACCTCGGCGGGCACCTGTACGCCCCCCGGGCCTGAGGCGCGCTGCGCGCCGGCCGGCGCCTAGCCCTCGAGCACCCGTTCGGCGACCCGCTCGAAGGTCGCGAGATCGTCCGCGCCGAACAACACGAAGCGGATCCGCCTCACCGAGTCGAGCTCGGGCGCGGCCTCGCGAACCGCGCGCAGCGCGACCTCGGCCGCGGCCTCGAGCGGGTACCCGAAGATGCCGGTGCTGATCGCCGGGAACGCGATCGACCCGAGCCCCTCGTCGTCGGCGAGCCGCAGCGCCGCGCGGTAGCACGACGCCAGCAGGGCGTCGGCGGGCTCGTCGCGCCCGTAGACCGGGCCGAGGGCGTGGATCACGCGCCGGTTCGGGAGCTCGAAGGCGTCGGTGATCACGGCCTCCCCGGGCTCGATCGGCGCCAGCGGGCGGCAGGCGCGTGCGAGGCGCGGCCCCGCGGCTCGGTGCAGGGCGCCCGCGACCCCGCCGCCGGTCGTGAGCTGGGCGTTGGCGGCGTTGACGACCGCATCGACGTCGGGCTGGTCGGCGATGTTCCCGCGCACGAGCTCGAGGCGTACGGCCCCGAGGGCATGGGTCGCCGCTCCGCTCACGCCAGGATCTCCTTGAACGGGAGATCCTCCGCCGCGAGCACGAAGACCACCGTCGGCAGTCCGGCGGTGCGCGCGCGCAGCCCGTCGTAGTAGGCGGCGTACTCGGCCGCGTCGAAGGTCGCCCCGCGCCCCGGCGCCTTCATGCCCAGGAACACCAGGTCGGCCGCGCGCGACTCCGCCTGCAGGATCGCCTCGAAGGGCCGGCCCTGCGCCACGATCACGTCGAGCTCGAGCGGGATCCGCAGCCCTTCGACGACAGCGCCGAGGTTCGTTCGGGCGCTCTCGGCGGCGGCGTCGTCGGCGACGACCATCTTGAGGTTCACCGTGGTGCCGTGCCACATCATGCTGGTTCGCAGGAGGTCCGCCAGCGTGATCATCAGCCCACCGTTGCCCCGCAGGCCGCCCCACCAGACGTCGATGCGTCGGCGCTCGCCGAAGCCGTGCTCGGACCGGTGCCGCACGATCACGGCGTTGCGGCGGTTGCGGTAGAAGTGCGCAAGCATGTGCACGTAGCGCTCGCGCGTCGTCGGCTCCTCGCTGTCGCCGAGCAGGACCGTGTTCGGGGCGAGCGATCCCAGCCCGTAGGCTTCGACGAGGTGTTCGGCGCCTTCGAAGGCGTCCGGGGCCTCGACCACCCGCACCAGCGCTTCGACGGCCCGGTCGTCGAGGTAGTCCTCGATGGTGCGTCGCAACGACGCGGCCCGATCGGAGCCGACGGTGTCGGCGGGCGTGCGCGTCAGCACGGTGGCGACGGTCATGATCGAGCGCTGGTGGCCCACGGCGTCCGCGAACTCGATCAGGTGCCAGCGCCGCGTCGGGGCGCCGGTCAGGATCAGCAGGTGGGGGCGCCACGTCTTCGGATCGGTCGCTTCGTCGAGCTTCATCAGGCCGAGGCGCGTCACGGCCATCCAGACGCCCTGGCCCACGTCGCCCCACACCGCGCGTAGACCGCGCTGCTCGAGCCAGATGTAGATCGCCGCCACCACGATCAGCGCGACGATCGTCGCGATCCAGTTGATCAGGAACATCACCGCGATGCAGCCGACCGCGCCCAGCAGCGACCACACCCAGTGGACGCGGAACTGCGGCCGGAACGAGGGGCTGTCGAGCAGGCGCTCGGTGCCCGCCGCGATGTTGAGCACGCAATACGTGGTGAGGAAGAACATCGTCAGCACCGGTGCGATGAGGTCGAGGTCGCCGAGCGCGACGGCGACCAGCGCGACCCCGAGCGTCACGACGATGCCGAGGCGGGGTTCGTCGGCGGGCCCGCTGCCGCGGCCCAGGAAGCGGAGCGGACGCGGCAGCACCCGGTCGCGTGCCAGCGCCTGCAGCACACGGGGCGCCGTGAGGATGCTGCCCACCGCGCTCGAGAGCGTCGCACCCCACACCCCCAACAGGATCGCGTCCCCCCACCAGGCGATCTGCCGCATGATCAGCGGATTCTCGATGAGCGTGACGGCGTCGGCGCGCGACGCGAGGATGATCGGCAGTGCCATGTAGACCACGTAGCCGACGCCCACGGCGGCGAGCGTGCCTCGGGGGATCGCCCGCCCCGGATTCTCGAGATCGCCCGACATGTTGACGCCGGCCATGATGCCGGTGACGGCGGGGAAGAAGACCGCGAAGACGACCCAGAAGCCTTCGGAGAGGCGGGGCGCGGCGCCGGTCAGCTCGATCTCCGTCGCCTCGATCGGCTTTCCGAACAGCAGCGAGACGAGCGAGATCGCGATCGCCGTCATCACGATGTACTGGCTCCGCAGCGCGACCTTGGCCGAGATCAGGGCCAGCACCGCGACCCCGACCGTGGTGACCAGGGCGGCACTGCGTTCGCTCAGCTGCGGGAACGTCGTGCTCAGGCTCTCGGCGAAGCCGATCGTGTAGAGGGCGACCGAGAGCGCCAGCGCGAAGTAGAGCGGGATGCCCACGGCGCCGCCCGTCTCGATGCCGAGCGACCGGCTGATCATGTAGTACGCGCCGCCCGTTCGGACCTTCTGGTCGGTGGCGATGGCCGAGATCGACAGCGCCGTGAGGAAGGTGATCGACGTCGCCAGCGTGACGATCGCGAGCGCCCCGAGCAGGCCGACGTTGCCGACGACCCAGCCGAAGCGCAGGTACATGATCACGCCGAGGATCGTCAGGATCGACGGCGTGAAGACGCCAGCGAAGGTTCCGAGACCTTCGGGGCGTGCAGGGGTGACCGGCGACGAGGTCATGCGGGGCGAATGCCCGGCGCGCCCGGAAGGGTGCCCGTGCGCTGCGGGTCGGAGGGGGGTGACGTGGGCATGGCTGCGCGCATCCTACCCAAGCGGTCGCCGTGGGCGGATCGGCCCACGCCGGCCGGCAGCGGCCGCGCTAGGCTCGGGCATGGCCCGCGCGACCACGTTCCGCGATCGCGCCGATGCCGGGCGCCGCCTGGCCGCTGCGCTCGATCACGAAACCGGTCCGCGAGTAGTGCTCGAGCAGCC
>CBDUCW010000098.1:0-7977 GCA_965365745.1 uncultured Trueperaceae bacterium | reverse complement strand
ATCGATGATGCTCCGCTTCCACACGCAGACGGGCGGCAGCACACTCACCGCGCAGCAGGTCGACAACAACGTCGTGCGCACCGCCTACCAGGCGCTCGCCGCCGTTCTGGGCGGGACGCAGAGCCTGCACACGAACGCGAAGGACGAGGCGCTCGGCCTCCCCACCGAGGACTCGGCGCGGACCGCGCTGCGCACGCAGCAGATCCTCGCGCACGAGACGGGCGTCACCGAGGCCATCGATCCGCTCGCAGGCAGCTACTTCGTCGAGCGCCGAACGGATGCCATCGAAGCCGAGGCCGCAGAGCTGCTGCGCCAGATCGACGATCTCGGCGGCAGCGTGGCCGCGATCGAAGCGGGCTTCGTCCAGGAGGAGATCGAGGAGTCGGCCTACCGTCAGCAACGGGCGATCGAGGCGGGCGAGCAGATCGTCGTGGGCGTCAACGCCTTCGAGGCCGAGGGCGAGCTGCGGGTTCCGATCCAGGCCATCGACCCAGCGATCGAGGAGCGTCGACGCGCCGAGATCGATCGCTTCCGAGCCGCGCGCGACGGTGCCTCGGCCTCCGACGCCGTCGCCGCCATCGCGGCCGCGGCCGAGGGCGACGCCAACCTCATGCCGCTCGTGCTCACGGCCTTCCGTCGCGAGGCGACGCTCGGCGAGATCTGCGGTGCGCTGCGGTCGGTGTGGGGGGAGTACGAGGGCTAGGCGTCGCTAGGGCGCGGTGGCGGCGGGTGCCCCCACCTGCTCCCGGGGATCGCGATCCTCGACGATCGCGGCCACGACGTCGACGGTCTGCTCGACGAAGCTGCGGCCGTCGGGCAGGCTGGCGGTGGCGTCGAGGTAGCCGCCGCGCCCGGTGTGGTCGGGCGGTCCCATGTCCACGAAGTGGATCGCTCCGCGCTGCCGGGCTTGTTGCCAGGCCGAGTACGGGAACAGCGGCCAGCGGCCCGGCGAGAAGATGTCACCGATCCGGTGGATCTTGTCGCGGGATCCCACCAGGTGGTACAGCGCGTCGATGTCGCGCAGCGACGGGTCCGCGCTCATCACGCCGCCGAGGCTGACGACGGTGACCGGGGCGTCGAGCATCCGCTGCAGCGGACCGGCGGCGCCCAGGGCGACCTGCCCACCGCCGGAGTACCCGATGAGCACCAGGCGCGGCCGCGCGCCGTGGGCCGAGGATCCGTCCTGCGCGGGGCGGGTGTCGGCCGTCGGAAAGCCCCGGCGGCGGAGGGCCGCCGCGATGATGTCGGCCGACCCCTGGTTGTAGATCGGACCGTAGCGGCGGTCGGCCGACACCGCCACCTGCCACACGTTGCGGAGGTTGATCACCATGCCGGCGAGCCCCGCCATGGTCCGCCTCGAGAGCTTCATCGACAACGCCCAGCGCCAGAATCGGCCCATCACCCGGTCGCCCGTGAGCGGCCGGTCGGTGACCGAATACGGGAACACCTCTTCGATGGGAACGTCGGGGATGCGCTTCTTGAGCTTGTACAGGAAGTTCTGTTCGCGGCGCGAGAAGGTCCGCCCCGAGACCGTATGGATCCCCGACAGGAATACAACCCACGTGTCGACGTCGGTCGCCGGCGGCGGATCGGATGGCGAGGCCTCGTCGGACTCGGAGCGGCGGGGCGGGCCGAACCAGCCCGCCCACCAGCCGAGCGCCTCGAGCGGCGCCAGCGTTCCGGCGAGCAGGAATGCGACGATCGCTGCGATGAACAGGGCGCCCACGTCCGAGAGGCTCATCGATCCTCCGCGGAGGGTTCGGGGTCGCGCCCCCGCTGAAAGATTTCGTCGAGATCGTCGAGTCTCTTGCCGGCGACCGCGCTGCGGAGGAACCGCGTGGCCCTCCCGATCGGCCACCCGATCGTGCGCTGGGCGAGCTGCATCAGGATCCAACCGCCGGCGCTGGTCACCAGCGCCGGAACGATCTCGAGATCGAAGACCACCGAGGTGGCGATGGCGATCGACAGGAACGTCCATACCGACAACCCGACGTTGATCGCCGACCCGAGGAAGGGGACCAGCACGAAGAAGGCGAGCAGCTGCGGCGCGTAGCCGAGGCCGACGGCGGCCAGGGCGGGGCGGAGCGCACTCTCGGCGCCGTACACGGTCGTGGCCACCAGATCGATGGACGCCGTCCACACCAGGTAGACGCCGGCGAAGATCACGGCCTGCAGGACGAGGCTGGCGACGAAGCGGCGCGGTGTGACGCGCGCCGCGAACAGCACCACGCTCTGGCCGAGCGCGGACGACAGCCCGGCCACCACCACGAGCACGGCCGCCAACCGCGCGGGCGCGGGGCTCGCCAGGAGCGCTTGGAAGGCGCCGGGGTCGAGAGAGAGCGCACCGCCGATCAGATCGAGGGGTGCGACGGACATGGGAGACGCTACCACGCCTCGAAAGCCCGTCCCAGCTGGGGATTCCTACGCACGACCCTCGCCGTTCCCGGCATCCGGAGCCGACCCGGGACCGTCGTCGTGGACGTGTTCGTGCCCATGGCCATGGCCGTGACCGTGCCCGTGGGCCTGACCCCGCTCGCGCTCGCTCAACGGCAGCGCGTCGCCCCGGAACATGAAGCCCGCGACGACCGTGGTCAGTGGCACGGCGAGCACGAGGCCGGTCGAGCCCACGAGCGTGTGCACGATTTCGGCGGCCACCAGCTCGAGGTTGAGCGCACGCGCGAGCGGGATGTCGTTCACGGCCAGCAACAGGAACAGCGACAATCCAGCGCCCGTGTAGGCCAGCACGAGCGTATTGACCAGCGAACCGATGTGGTCGAGGCCGACGCGCATCCCGCGGGTGTACAGGTCGCGCAGCGTGAACTCCGGGTTGGCGTGCGACAGTTCGCGAACGACGGCGGCCTGCACGATGGTGATGTCGGTGAGCGCGCCGAGCGCCCCGATGAGCAGCGCGGCGAGCAGCAGCCCTTGGAGGGCGACCTGGGGCGCCGACGCGCTCAGCATCATGGCCTCCTCGGTGCCGAATCCCGTCAGGTGCGCGAGGTCCGCGAACAGACGTCCGAGACCCATGGTCACGAGCACGGCGGCGAAGGTGCCGATCAGCGCGGCGGTCGTCGACCAGGACACGCCGTGCACGAAGTAGATGGCGAGGACGAGCATGCCCCCGACGCCGAGCAGCGACACCGCGACGGGATTCGCGCCGGCGAGGATCTGGGGAACGATGTACGCGATCACGATCGCGAGGCTCCCGCCGGTCGCGACGAAGGCGCGCAAGCCCTTGAAGCGGGCCACCACCACGGTCACGACGAAGAACAGTGCGAGCAGGGCGAGCAGGGCCGGTCGTCGCACCCAGTCCGACACGACGAAGCTCGTGCCGCCCCCGGGGGCGGGGGAGACGTAGACCTCGACGCGGTCGCCGACCTCGACGTCGAGCACCGCGCTGTCGTCGAACGGGTCGGTGCTCGGGATCTCGGCCTCGACGACGCGACCGTCGCCGAGTCGGATCAAGGCACGGACGGTGCCGTCCGTCGTGGGATCCGCGGGTTCGACCCGCTCCACGACGCGGCCCTCGAGGTAGCCGAAGTCGGAGGGGGGCGGGGGAGCCGCGGCGGCGGCTCCGGACAGCGCGATCCAAACGATCGCGATCGTGGCGACGATGCGCATCACAGGGGTGGGAGCGAACGCAGGGCTAGTCGTCGGCGTCTCGCTCGGACCGCTCGACACCTGTCGATGCGAGCATCGGACCCATCGGCCGGCCCCCGAGCAGGTGCACGTGGAGGTGGAAGACCTCCTGATGCCCGTGGTCGCCGCAATTCACGATGAGTCGGTAGCCGTGCTCGAGACCTTCGCGCTCGGCGATGCTCCGCGCCGCGACGAAGAGGCGCCCGAGCGCCGCTTCGTGGCGCGCCTCGACGTCCGCCGCCGTGGCGATGGGCTCGTTCGGGACGATCAAGATGTGCGTCGGGGCCTGCGGCTGGATGTCGCGGAAGGCCGTCACCAGGTCGTCCTGGTAGACGATGTCCGCCGGGATCTCGCCGCGAACGATCTTGCCGAAGATCGTGTCGTCGTCGCCGGAGCCGCCGTTCGCCGCGGAGGGAGGTGGGGTCGGGGTCATGCCCCCAATCTAGCCCGGCCGGCCGGCGGCCGTGAGCTCGCTCATCGTGAACAGCGAGCGGAGCGTCACGCCGTCGGCGGCGAGCGCCTCGGGCCCTCCGGCTTCGCGATCGATGACGCACACGGCCGCATCGATCACCGCACCGCGCGCGCGCAGATCGCGGATCGACGCGGCGAGCTGACCCCCCGACGTGACGACGTCCTCGACGACGCAGAGGCGAACCCCGTCGACCGGACCGCCCTCGGCGAGCTTCTTGGTGCCGTAGCCCTTCGCCTCCTTGCGGACGAAGCGGGCGGGCCGGCCGGTGGCCAGCGACAGGGCCACGGCGAGCGGGATGCCGCCCGTCTCCAGCCCCGCCAACGCGGCGCTGCCGTTCGG
The DNA here is from genome assembly GCA_965365745.1 of uncultured Trueperaceae bacterium. Taxonomy (GTDB): domain Bacteria; phylum Deinococcota; class Deinococci; order Deinococcales; family Trueperaceae; genus CBDUCW01. The sequence goes on along the minus strand of CBDUCW010000098.1, from coordinate 3,527 downwards.
GACGAGCGGTCGGAGGTGCTCGGCCACGGCGCGCAGAAGGTTCGGGTCGGCTTCGAAGAGGTACTTGTCGAAGTACTCGTCGCTGATCGCTCCCGAGCGGAGCTCGAAGCGCCCCGTCAGGTGGCTGGTTTCGTAGATCGCGCGTGCCAGCGCGGAACGGTCCATGCGGCAGTGTACCGAGCCTCGCGGAACCGCGGCGGGCCGGTCCTCGATCGGGTGCTTCGCTCCACGCCACGCCCGGGTCGAGCGGGTGGCGAGGCCCGTCGAGGGCGGTTCGCGCCCCCTGAGGATCGTCGTCCAGGCTGGCGCTCGTGCCCCGGCGCGTGCTACACTCCCATGTTTTGTGCCCGTTTCGACGGGCCCTCGCGACGCCGCTGCGACGCCTGCACGAGGCCCCAACGGGTCCTGCACCGCCCCGCGACGCCGCAGCAGGGCGAGCCCCTGCCCCGATCTGCCCTTGAAGTGCACCCGACGTGCAAGCGACCCCACCACGGTCGGCACGCGAACGAGGAGGCCCCCATGCCGAAGGAATGCGCCGTCACCGGCAAGAAGACGCGGTCGATCCGCACCAGCAAGCGCAAAGGCTCCGCCAAGAAGGACGGCGGCGTTGGCCTCAAGCAGGTCGGCGTGCACAAGCGCAAGGTCAAGCCGAACCTGCAGAAGAAGACCATCTGGGTCGACGGGAAGCCGCAGAGGGTGTGGCTCTCGACCAAGGCCATGCGCAGCATGGACCCGACCCTGTTCGTCAACCCGAACAAGTAGCCGCACGTCGGCGTTGGCGGCGGGACGGACCCCCGGGTCCGTCCCGCCGCTCCGCTTAGGGAGTCGATGATGCTCGCTCTCGAACCGTATGCGTCGGCCCGGTCGGTCGGTGGCCGTGAACCGCACGCCGAACCGTCGGTGACACCGCCCGACCCGCCCCGCCCCGGGACGCGACGCCGTCCCGCAGGCGGCCTGCGCCGGGCGCTCCGCACGTGGGCCGCCGCTGCGGCCCTTGTGCTCGTGGGGGCCGTATTCGGCTCGGCCGCGGCCCAGAGCGCGCTGCGCGTCGTGGTGACCCTCCCTCCGTGGGCGGACCTCGTCGGGCGGGTCGCCGCGGAGCGGGCGACCGTGACCACGCTGCTCCCGGCCGGGGCGAGTCCGCACGCCTACGACCCCTCGCCGCGCACCCTCGCGGCCGTGGCGCGAGCCGACCTCATCGTCGTCAACGGGGGGATCGACGCCTGGGCGCTCGAGCTCGTGGAGGCCAGCGGCACCGACGCGACCGTGGTCGTCCTCCTCGAGACGCCCGGACTCGATCTGCGTCTCGGTGCGGCCTCGGCCGACCCCGCGTCGCACGTGCACGAGAACGATCACGAACACGCTGCCGAGGGGGACCCCGATCCCGCGGGCGACCCCGCGCACGACGACGACGAAGAACATGCAGACGAACACGCGGACGAGCACGCGGACGAGCACGAGCACGACGAAGGCGGCGTCAACCCCCACGTCTGGCTCGATCCCGAACGCGTCCGCCAGCTGCTGCCCACGGTGATCGAGGCGCTGTCGGCGCTCGAGCCGGAGCAGCGGGCGAGCTTCGAGGCACGGGGCGCGCAGCTCGACGCGAGCCTGGCGCGCCTGACGGACGAGCTTCGTGCGCTGCTCGCGCCGGTCGCGGGCGCGCCGCTCATCCCCTTCCACGACGCCTGGCCCTACTTCGCCGAGCGCTTCGGGCTCGACCTCGTGCTCGAGATCGAACCGTTTCCGGGGCGCGAACCCACGCCGCGCGTGCTGGCCGAGGTCCTGGACGCGATCGCAACGAGCGGGGCTCCGGCGATCTTCGCCGAGGCGCAGCTAGGCGACCGGGCCGCGCGCGTGCTCGCGGACGAGGCCGGCGTCGCCGTGGCCGTACTCGACCCCCTCGGCGGTCGCGAGGGGCGGGCCGCCTACGAAGACCTGCTGCGCTACAACGCGGCGACGCTCCTCGAGGCCCTTCGCGGCTGGGAGCCGCCGACGCCGTGACCGAGCCCGGCCCCGTGCCCGCGCTGCACGTGCACCACGTCGACGTGCGCTTCGGCGACGCGACCGTGCTCGACGACGTCGACTTCGACCTGCCCGCGGGCGAGTTCCTGGCGATCGTCGGACCCAACGGCGCTGGCAAGACGACGCTCGTCAAGACGATCCTCGGGCTGGTGCGGCCCGCCCGGGGGCACGCCGCCGTGTTCGGACGCGACGCCGGCGACGAGCCCGAGCGCCTCGGCTACGTCCCGCAGATCAAGACCTTCGATCGAACGTTTCCGGCCACGGCGCTCGAGCTGGTGGTCAGCGGCCTGCGGCGCAGCTGGCCCATCCGCGTCCGCGCGGCGGAGCGCCGTACGGCCGAGGACGCTCTCGAACGGGTCGGAGCGGCCGATCTCTGCGACCGCCCGCTGGCGCGCCTCTCGGGCGGCGAACTGCAGCGCGTCTACCTCGCGCGGGCCTTCGTGCGCGCGCCCGATCTGCTGATCCTCGACGAGCCGGCGACCGGGGTGGACGTCCTCGCCGAACACGACCTGTACCACCTGCTCGAGGACTACCAGCGCGATCAAGGCGCCACGGTGGCGATGATCACCCACGACCTGGCGGCTGCCCGGCACCACGCGAGCTCGGTGATCGTGCTCAACCGCCGCATCTACGGCTTCGGCGCTCCCGAGGACGTGCTCCACGAAGCCTGCCTCAAGCGCGCCTACGGCCACCACGGCCACGCCCACAGCGTGCTGGTCCTGTGACCGTGGAGCCCCTCGTCGACATGCTCTCGTTCGGGTTCATGCAGCGTGCGCTGCTCGGCGGGGCCGCCGTCGCGGCGATGGCCGCGGTGCTCGGCGTCTTCGTCGTGCAGCGACGACTGGGCTTCCTCGGCGACGGGCTCGCCCACGCCTCCTTCGGCGGGCTGGCGCTGGGAGCGCTCGTCGCCTACGCCGGCGGCGCGGCGGTGGGCGGCGGGCTGCTCGCCGAGCCGCTGCTGCTGGCGCTGCCCTTCACCGTCGCGGTCGGCTTGGCCATCGCCTGGGTGCGGGACCGCACCGATCTCTCGAGCGACACGGCGATCGGCGTGTTCTTCGCGCTCTCGGTGGCCTTGGGCGTGCTGTTCCTCGCGATGATCCCGCCCGATCGAAACGTCGTCGACGTGTGGCACCTCCTGTTCGGGTCGATCCTCGCGGTCGGTCCGAGCGACCTCTGGGTCATCGCCGCCACTGCGATCGCCGTCCTCGGGGCCGCGGCGGCGCTGTGGAGCCGGCTGGCCTATGCGACCTTCGACGCCGAGCTGGCCCGCACCGACGGGGTGGCGGTGCGCCGCCTCGAGTACCTGCTGTTCGCCCTGGCATCGGTGGCCATCGTCGTGTCGGCCCAGGTGGTGGGCGTCGTGCTCATGGCCGCCTACCTGGTGATCCCGGCCGCGTCGGCGCGGTTGGTGGCGCGGTCGCTGGCCCAGATGACGTGGATCGCGCTGGCGATCGGAGTGCTCAGCACGTGGGCGGGGCTGATGCTCGCCTACGCGCTCGACGTCC
>CBDUCW010000097.1:0-8074 GCA_965365745.1 uncultured Trueperaceae bacterium | reverse complement strand
TCGTCTCGCCGATGAAGTCGGCCACGAAGCGGCTCTCCGGGCGCTCGTAGATGTCGGCGGGGCGTCCCACCTGCAGCGCCTTGCCGCTGTTCATGACCGCGATCCGGTCGGCCATGGTCAGCGCTTCCTCTTGATCGTGCGTGACGTAGATGAAGGTGATCCCGACCCGTTGCTGCAGCTCCTTGAGTTCGATCTGCATCTGCTTGCGCAGCTTGAGGTCGAGCGCGCCGAGCGGTTCGTCGAGCAGGAGGACCGCGGGCCGGTTGACCAGCGCGCGGGCCAGGGCGACGCGCTGCTTCTGGCCGCCCGAGAGCTGCGACGGACTGCGGTTGGCCACGCCCGGCAGCTGCACCATTTCCAGCGCCTCCTCGGCGCGCGTGCGCGCTTCGCCGCGATCGACCTTGGCCATCCGCAGCCCGAACATCACGTTGGCGAGCACGTTCATGTGCGGGAACAGCGCGTAGTCCTGGAACACGGTGTTGACCGGGCGGTGGAACGGCGGGATGCCCTGCACGGGCGCACCGCGCAGCAGGATGCGGCCCGAGGTGGGCTGTTCGAAGCCGGCGATCACGCGCAGCGTCGTGGTCTTCCCGCAGCCGGAGGGACCGAGCAGGGCGAAGAACTCGCCGTCGGCGATGTCGAGGCTGACGTCGTCGACGGCCCGCACCACCTTCCCACCGTCGTCGGGAAACTCCTTGATCAGGTTCTCGATCTGGACTGCCGGAGCGCTCATCGGGGGCTACTTTACTCCACGGCCGCTGCTGCGGGAATTCGCGGGCCCGCTCGAACGGCCGTGGCGAACGGGATCTGGCGAGGTCGCATCGCTCCGCTCGTGACGTAGGCTCGCAGGGCCACGAACCGTACCGTCCCCCGAGGAGACCCCATGCCCGAACCCGCCGTCCTGACGAAATCCGATCTGCTGCGCCACTGGCAGAGCCACCGCGGCCTCACGCGCCGCACGATCGACGCGTTCCCCGCCGACGCACTGTTCGACTTCCGTCCCGCGCTTCCGATGCGCGCGTTCGGCCCGATGGTCTTCGAGCTGATCGAGATCATGAAACCCACGCTCGCCGGGCTCGAAGGCCAGGGGTGGACCACCGAGCGCGAGCGCCTCGACATCGACGACAAGGACGAGCTTCTCGCCGCCTGGGACGCGGCCGGCGAGCACCTCGAGGCGGCGTGGGCCCGCATCCCGGCCGCGCGCTTCTCCGAAGAGGAATCCGTGTACGGGTTTCCCGAGCGCCCGCTGGTGCACCTGGTCCTCTACCTGATCGACAACGAGATCCACCACCGGGGGCAGGGCTACGTCTACCTCCGCAAGCTCGGGATCGAGCCGCCGTCGTTCTACAAGCGCTGACGGGCTAGGCCCGCACGCCGGCCGCAACGAAACCGCCCCCGGCCGGAGCCGGGGGCGAAGGGCGCGAAGCGGACGGGGCGTTACTGCCCGATGAAGATCCGCAGTTCGTCCCAGGCGTCGTTGTAGAGGCGCTCGAGCTCGGCGTCCTGCTGGACGAAGAACAGGCGCGAGAGCGTCTCCTCGGTCGGGTAGATGCCGGGATCGCTCAGCAGCTCCTCGTCGATCAGCCCCTGCTCGATCGAGGCGGCGTTGGGGCTTCCGTAGGCGGTGTAGTTGCTGATGTCGGCGCCGACCTTCGCGTCGAGCACGTAGTCGATGAACACTTCGGCGAGCGCCTTGTTGGGCGCATCGACGGGGATGGCGAGGTTGTCGACCCAGAAGTTCGTGCCCTCGTCGGGGATGACGTAGGCGTACGTGTCGCACTCGCACTCGTCGATGATCTGGAAGATGTCGCCGGAGTACTCGGTGACGATGTCGGCCTCACCGCGGAGCAGCACTTCCTGCCCGTCGTCCTGGTTCATGTAGACGACGTTGCCGCCGTTCTCGACGAGGAAGTCGCGCGCTTCGGCGACCTCGCCGGGATCGCGCGTGTTGGGGTCGTAGCCCAGGATCTGCAGCGCCACGCCCATCATGGCCCGAACGTCCTCGAGCCACGAGGTGGGCCCGCCGTACGACCAGAGCTGGCTCCAGGACGTGATTTCCTCGCCCACGGCTTCGGTGTTGTAGCCGATCCCGATCGTGCCCCACTGGTACGGGACCGTGTAGGTGTTGTCCGGGTCGAAGTCCAGGCCGGTGAAGGTCGGGTCGAGGTTGGCGTAGTTGGGGATGTTGTCCCTGTCGAGCGGGAGCAGCAGCCCCTCGTCGATCATGAGGTAGGTCACCGAACCCGAGGGCACGACGATGTCGTAGCCGGGGTTGCCCTGGCGGATGCGGGCGAGCATCTCGTCGTCGGTCGGGAAGGTGTCGTACGTGACGTCCACATCGCAGAGCGCCTCGAAGTTGGCGATGGTGTCTTCGGCGATGTAGGTGGTCCAGTTGTAGACCGACAGCGACTGCCCGGCGAAGCCGTCGGGGCAGGTCCAGTCGGTGGCGATGTCGTCCTGCGCGAAGGCCGGAGCGACCGCGAAGAGCGCGACGGCGAGCGTCGCGAGGAGCGTGCGGAGACGAGCGAGGGTCAAGGGAGTCGTCCTTTCCACAGACCTGAATGGGTGGGCATAAAGTTGCAGCCACGCTGCCTGACGAGGATAGCACCCACCCCTGCGCCCCCCACGTTCGGCGCGACGCCCCCGGCGAGATCGCCAGGGGCGTCAGGGACGTATCGCGACGGTCGTTTCGGTCAGGTCAGGGGCTTCGCCGACTTGGTCGATATGCCGAGGGCCCGGTAGAGCGGGCAGATGCCGACGACGCCGGTCACGACGAGGATGGCACCGACGACGACGAAGACCACGGCCCAGGCCCCCGTCAACACGCCGAAGGGCCACCAGAGCGAGGCCAACCCGAGGCCGACGACGAAGCGGATCATGCGTTCGAGGGCGGATTCGTTCTGTTGCATGCGTTCCTCCTGGGTGGGGCGAGCACGGCGTCGACCGCGGCCCGGGGTCGATCAGGGCGTGGCGCGCGGTCCGCGCGTCTGCACGCCGATCAGGCGGTACAGCGGGCTCGAACCCGCCACCGCCGTGATGACGAGCGCGGCGCCCGCGAGCCCCAGGACGATGCCCCAGAACCACGGGAGCCCCCCGACCAGCCATACGGCGATCGCCGCGACTCCGAGCACGGCTCGGACGATGCGGTCGATGCGCCCCACGTTGCGTCCGGGTCGGCGCGGACGGCCCATGCTTCCCTTCCGGTCCCAGCGCGTGCACGCCCCGATGGCGTGCGGGTCTCGCGCAACGGGATCGCACTCAGCATGGGGCCTGCCGAGGCGAGCGATGAGGGGAGTTCCGCCACGGCGGCGTTGACGGGCTGCACGCCCCGAATGCGCTCCCGGGCGACCGGATCGCACACCACGCCGTCGGCACGCCCGCTCCCCGCCAGCGCGCGGCGCGCGCGGCCCCCGCAGGCGCCGCGCGCCGACCGCACACGCGCGGCCCCGGACCCGTCGTAGGGTGCGCGGCATGCGTCCGCCCACCGACCCGCAACGGAGCCGCGTCATCGAGGGTTCGCCCGTCTACTACGGCTGGATCATCCTCGCCGTCGCCGGTCTCGGCATGATCGCGACGACGCCGGGGCAGACCGTCGGCGTGTCGGTGTTCCTCGATCCGATCATCTCGGATCTCGATACGACGCGGACGGTCGTCTCGACCCTGTACCTCGTCGGCACGCTCATCGGGTCGTTCGCGCTCCCGTGGGTGGGTCGCTTCATCGACGCGCGCGGACCGCGCCTCGCGGTCACGCTGATCGCGGCGGGCTTCGCGCTGGCCTGCGTCTGGATGGGCCAGGTCAACGGCGTGGTCATGCTCGCCGTGGGGTTCGTCCTGATCCGCGGCTTGGGGCAGGGGTCGCTCAGCCTCGTCTCGATCCACGTCGTCAATCTCTGGTTCGTGCGCCGCCGCGGTCTGGCGGTGGGGATCGTGGGCGTCGCCTTCGCGCTGGCCTCGGGATTGGTCGCCGGCAGCGTGCTCGAGCCCATGGTCGCTTCCCTCGGCTGGCGCGGCGCCTACACGGCCTTGGGAGCGGCCGTCGCGCTGGTGGTGCTGCCGCTCGGCGCGATCTTCTTCCGCGGGCACCCCGAGCGCTTCGGGCTCGTGCCCGATCGCGGCGACGGGGCCGACGCGGGGCGTCCGCTGCGCGAAACCAACGCGACGCTCGGACAGGCGATCCGAACGCGCGCCTTCTGGATCGTGCTCGCCGGCGACGTCTGCGTCGCGGCCCTGTCGACGGGGCTGGTGTTCCACCACTTCGACATCCTGGCCGCCGGGGGGCTCGAGCGGGGCCTGGCGGCGCGCGCGTTGATCGCCTTCGGCTTCGTTTCGGCCGGCGCGATCCTGCTCACCGGCCTGCTCTTCGACCGCATCGCACCGCGGTTTCTGCTCGCCACGATGCTCGCCGCCCAGGCCGGGGCGTTGGCCGTCGCCGGGGTCGTGCGCCCCGAATTCGTGCTCGGCTACATCGCTCTGATCGGCATCACGCAGGGCGTCCGCGGCGCGCTCGCCGGCGCGATCTACGCCCACTACTTCGGGCGCGCGGCGATCGGCAGCATCAAGGGCTTCGCGACGACCGCCACCGTGGCCGGCACCGCGGCCGGCCCGCTGCTCTTCGCCCTCGGCAGGCAGTGGACGGGCTCGTACGCCCTCGTGCTCATCGCTTCGGCGGCCATCCCCGTGCTCCTCGCGGTGGCGAGCCTGTTCGTGCGGCGTCCGACCTTCGAGCGTTCGGGCGGATCAGACGGCGTCGCGGCCGTCTAGCGCCTCGGCGGCCGCCAACAGAAGGCCGCCCGCCGCGGGCACCCCGAGGGGCGGGTAGCCCACCGAGGCCGCAGCGTCGTCGCCGTACAGCGCGGCCACGACGATCGGCGTTCCGGTGCTCTCGCGGTACGGCGCCAGGGTGGCGGCGATCTCGCGCCGCTGGGACGGCGAGAGGGAGTCGGGCGCCGGCAGGTCGCCGAAGCCGGGGACGGCCCCGGCGGCGCGCGCTGCCGCCCCCTCTTGCGCCATGCGCTCGGCGAGGGTCGCGGCCGGGCCGTGCTCGAGCTCGAACGCAGCGCGCTCGACGGCGGCACGGACCTCGACCTCGACCCGACGGCGCAGCGCCGGCCCCGGCACGTCGGGATCGCCGCTCCACAGCAACACGACCAGGAAGCCGCGGCGCAGCATCGGCGCGCTCTCGAAGCGGTGCTGCACGTCGGTGAGCACCCGGTCGGTCCATCCCCCAGCGGCGTCGTCGGCGACCACGAGCCCGACGCGGAGCGGGAGGACCGCGGCCAGGCGATTCCGGATCGACGGGGCGAGCTCGGCCAGGGTCGCAGCCAGCGTCGCCTCGACGTCCGCCGCGAGCAGGTCGTCGAGCCGACGGGTCACGTGCTCCTTCGCCATCGGGTTGAAGGCCGACAGGGGCAGCGCCAGGTCGTCGGGGCGCTCCGCCGGGGCGGCGGCGGCCGCCGGATCCTGCGACGACGCGGCGTCCGAACGCTCGGCGCGATCCGGACGTCCACCGCGGGCGAACGCATCGGCTTGGGGCGACGGCGCGTCGGCGAGCATGGCGTCGAGGTAGGCCCGAAAGCGGCCCGGACCCGGCGGCGCCTCGAGGAGTCGGCGCTGAACCTGCAGCAGGCGGAGCGCGCGCAGCGGCGCGCTCGGATCCTGCGCGTCCGCTGCGCCGATGGAATCCGAGCCGCTCATCGGCGGCCCCGACGTACGGGGGCGAGGATGGCGGGGGTCGCGCGGGTCGCGGACATGGCAAGCGTCACGCGGGGTCCCGCTCAGCCCTCGGGCCGCAGCTCGAGCTTGGCGCGCACGTCCTCGGGCACCGGGACCGCCGTTTCGCGCTCGTAGTCGAAGTGCACGACCACCGACCGCACCTCGGCGGCGAGCTCGTCGTGGGCGTAGATCTTCTGCTCGAGGGTCACGCTGGTGCGGCCGATCTCGGCGACGAGCGTCTCGATCTCGACGTGCTCGCCGAACAGGATCTGACGCCGGAAGTCGATCGCGAGGTGCACGAGGATCAGCGACTCGACCGCCACGTCGAAGTCGCGCAGGTAGCGCAGGCGCCCGAGTTCGGCGTAGCGCGCGAAGGCCGCGTTGTTGACGTGGCCGAGCGCGTCGGTGTCGGAGAAGCGGACCTGGATGTCGAAGCGGTGCGTCATGCGGCCAAGGATACGGGGTCGGGCGCGGCGGGAATCGCCCTCAGCGCCGCCGCTGGCAGCTCGCGCAGAAGTGCGTGCCCCGCCCCCCGAGCGTGATCTTGCGGATCGGCGCGCCGCATCGCGGGCACGGCTCCTCCGCGTGGCCGTACACGGCGAGCTCCTCGAGGTAGGCCCCGACCTCCCCGTTCACGGTGCGGTAGTCGTTCAGGGTCGTGCCCTGGGCCTCGATGCTGGCTGCGAGCACCTCGCGGATCGCGTCGCGCAGGGGACCGACGCGCTTCTTCGCGACCCGGCGCGCCTGCGTCTTGGGGTGCACCCGCGCCCGCCACAGCGCCTCGTCGGCGTAGATGTTCCCGACGCCCGCGACCGGCTTCTGCGACAGCAGGTAGGTCTTCACGGCCGTCTTCGAACGCTTGAGGGCCGCGCCCAGGGCCTCGGCCGTGAACGTCTCCGACAGCGGTTCGGGCCCCATCGCGGCGAGCGTCGGCAGGGCTCCGTAGTCGCCTGCGGGGACGACCAGGAAGCGTCCGAAGCGACGCGTGTCCTCGAAGAACAGCTCGCGGTCGGGGCCCTCGTCGAGCTCGAGCCGGACGCGCAGGTGGTCGTCGGGCGGATCGGGGCGCACGACCCCGGTCATGCCGAGGTGGATCACCAGGTCGTCGAGGCGCGTCGTGCCGTGGGCACGGCCTTCGACGCCCGGTCGTGCGCCCCCGTCGGCGGCGTCGTCCGTCGCCGCGTCGGCGCGTGCGACCGGAGCTCCCTGCACCCGCTCGAGCGGCAGGATCAGGAACTTGCCGCGCCGCTGCACGGCGCGGATGCGCTGCCCCGCGGCGCGCTCGAGCCCGGCGTACTTGGGTCCGGGCGGCGCATCGACCCGCTCGGCCCGCACGATGGTGCGGCCGGTGAGCCACGGTTCGAGCTCGCGGCGGACCGTCTCGACTTCGGGGAGTTCGGGCACGGGCCGGAGCGCCGCCTCAGGCGGGGCGCGGGTAGGTGATGGTCCCCTCGTAGAGCGCGCGGCCGACGATGGCGCCGTCGAGGCCGAGGCTCTCGTAGAGCTCGAGGTCCTTGTCGCTCCCCACCCCGCCGCCGGCCACGAGCGTGTGCTCGAAGGCCGAACGCATCAGCGACACGGGCTCGGGGTTGATCCCCTTCATCGTCCCGTCGCGATCGATGTCGGTGTAGATCATGTGCTCCACGCCCTGCCCGGCGACGCGCTTGGCGAGCTCGCGGGCCGCGACGTCGGTGACCTCGCGCCACCCGCGCACCGCCACCTGGCCCTGCTTGGCGTCGATCGACACGGCGATCCGCTCGGGGCCGTAGTCGGCGAGCAGCGCGTCGACGACCTCGGGCTGCGACAGCACGACGGTGCCGAGGATCACCCGGTCGACGAGCTCGAGCCAGGCGCGCGCCGTCTCGACGCTGCGGATCCCCCCGCCGAGCTCGACCCGTGCATCGACCGCGTCGACGATGGCGCGGATCGCGTCGCGGTTGTCGCCGCGCCCCAGCGCCGCGTCGAGGTCGACGAGGTGCAGCCAGGCCGCCCCCTTGTCGACCCAATGGAGCGCGGCCTCGACCGGGCTGTCGAAGTACACGGTCTCGCGGTCGGGGTCGCCCTCGTAGAGGCGGACCGCGCGGCCCTTCTGGATGTCGACGGCGGGGATGATTTCGAACATTGCCCTCGAGTATAGCGCCGCTTCCTCGGCCCCCGCCGTGGCGCGCCGCTGCCGCCGCCATACCGTGTCGCGCGGCTAGCCCAGATCGAGGAAGCGGTCGAAGCGCTCTTGCGCGCGTTCGCGCACGACATCGTTCGAGGCGACGTCGATCGCGGCCTCGAGCAGGTCGATGTAGCGCGCCTCGAGGCGCGTTCGGGTCGCGTCGCTCCACGGCGACTCGAAGCCTGGCAGGAACGGTCC
>CBDUCW010000096.1:0-8209 GCA_965365745.1 uncultured Trueperaceae bacterium | reverse complement strand
CCTTCCCCGTGACCACCGAGAACGGCACGATCACCGTGGTGGACGGTCTCGAGCGCAGCGACAAGATCGTCGAAGCGATGAAGGCGACCGAACGCGAGCTGCTCGAGGAGCGCGACACCGTCGCCGACCTGCTGGGCTGAGCCGGGCGCAGCTCCGGACGTCGGCCTGGACGTCGGCCCGGACACTGACGCGGACGCCGGCTCGAACGCCGACTCGGACGCTGCTCGCGAGGGCTGCCATCGAATCTCCGCCAGGCCGCGCGCGCCGGGTCACGACCCGGCGCGCGCGTCGTTCGTCCGTGCGCGCATCGGTGCGCGCGCGTGATGAGCGAAGCCCCAGCCAACGCGCTAGTTCGGAACGTTTCCGAGTTGGCGGCGTTCCGTGATACCATCGCGGTGCGCGGCTCGCCCCCACGACGCTGCTTTGGGCCGCTACGAGGAGTTCCATCGATGGACAGCAAGACGCAACCCACGCATGCGGGCGGGGGTCGCGACGCGCGCGCCGTGCTGCAGGAGCACGGCCTGCGCTACAGCCGGCCGCGGGCCGCGATCTTGGAGTTCCTGCTCGAGCGCGACCGGCACGTGAGCGCCGAGGGGCTGTACCGAGCCCTCAACGAGCGGGGCGACGCCGTGAGCCTCTCGACCGTCTACTTGAATCTCGGCGTGCTCGCCGAGTGCGGCCTGGTGCGCGAACTCACGGGGGCGGGAGGGGAGACGCTGTTCGACAGCAACGCCGACCCGCACGCGCATCTCGTGTGCACCGAGACCGGCGACGTACTCGACGTCGAGCTCCCCACGGTCGACGGAGAGCCGCTGCTGCGATACGTGCAGCGCACCCTCGCTGAAGCGACGGGGTGGCGCGTGGACGAGCCGCGGCTGCAGCTCCGGGGCCGATCGCCCGGCACGGGCGCCGACGACTGACGAGGCCGAGGCGCGGCGCTCGGCGCGGCTAGCCGCCGGGGAACAGGTACAGCACGGCCGTGATGGCCAGCAGCGATCCCACCGTCGTGGCCACGACGGTCCGGGCCACGCTTGGCGCGTCCCCGTCGACCTCGACGGCGACGACGAACAGCGTGACGGCGGCGGGCATGGCGGCCGACAGCACGAGCACGTTCCGGTCGAGCACGGCGAGCCCCAGAACCGCGGCCGCGCCCCAGGCGACGAAGGGGCCGATGCCGAGCCGGACGAGGGTCGCCCGCATCGCCGCGCCCGAGAGCGTGGACGTCCAGCCGCGCCGCATCTGGATGCCGAGCGCCAACAGCATGATCGGAATCGTGGCATCGGCGATGAGGCCGATGGCCCGATCGAGCGCCAGCGGCATCTCGCCGCCGGCCACGTTGAAGACGATCGCCGCGGGGGTGGCCCAGAGCGGGGGGAGGCGGAGCGTGGCCCACAGCCGCTGCCGAAGGCCCGACACGCCGCCCGCCAGCATGGCGGGGCCGACGGCGAACATCAGCGCAAGCGATACGACCATGACGACGACGGCGCGATCGAGGCCGGCCTGCCCGTACGCGAAGAGGGTGATGGGCAGTCCCATGTTGCCGGTGTTGCCGAAGATGCTCGCCACGATGACGGCTCGCGTGGCATCCGCATCGAGGCCGCGGGCGCCGATCCAGGCGATGGCAGCGAGGACGACCAGGTAGACGACGTACCCCGCCGAGAGCAGCGCGGCTCCGCCCAGGGTCAGTTCGGTGGTCGACAGCGCCTGGAACACGAGCGCGGGGATGAGCAGCTGCACGGCGAGGCGCGCGAGCGAGTCGAGGTCCACGCGCGGGAGCACGCGGTCGATGACGGCCCCCGCGCCGATCACGAGGAACGCGGGGAGCACGGCGTTCAGTGCGGTGACGAATGCGTTCACGCGCCCGAGCCTACCGCGAGCCCGGGCGGACCCCGGGCCCCGACCGCCGCAGCGCCAGCGCCCGGCGCGCGCGCGGCGCGCCCTTCCGGAAGCGACGGCGGGAGGCCGCGCGGGTCGTCGTCCGGACGCGGCGCGACCCAATGCGAACGCCGGCACGGAGGGGTCCGTGCCGGCGTTCGAACGAAGGGAGGTCTGGTTTACATCGGGGGCAGGATGACCGCGTCGATCACGTGCACGACGCCGTTCCCGGCCACGAGGTCGGCGATCGCGACGGTGGCGGTGCCGTTGAGCACGACCATGCCGTCTTCGACGGTGACGGTGATCGAGGCGCCGTTCACGGTCTCGACCATCGCTTCGCCGCCGCCCTGCTCGACCGCGGCGAGGACGTCGGCCGCGAGGAGGTTTCCGGCCACGACGTGGTAGGTGAGGATGCCGGCGAGGTCGTCGCTGGCGAGGAGCTCGTCGGCGGTGAGGCCGAGCGCTTCGAGCGCGTCGGCGAACGCCGCGTTGGTCGGCGCGAAGACCGTGAACGGACCTTCGCTCGAGAGCGTCTCGACGAGACCGGCCTCGGTGACGGCCGCGACGAGGGTGCTGAAGTCTTCGTTGCCCGCGGCGATGTCGACCACGGTGTCGGGCGTGTCGTGTCCGTCGGCGAACGCGAAGCTGAGGCCGAAGACGACCAGGGCGGCGGCAAGGGTGGAGAGGATGCGCTTCATGGAGATTCCTCCTGAGGGGAACGGGCGGAACGTGGATCGGCGTCGCAGGGCGACGGGCCGAGTGCGGACCGAAGCGCGGTCTGCGGGCCCCGGAGGACCCCGATGCTTCGATGTCGAACAAACTATGCGCTGCAGCCTTCTACATACCTGGCTCCAAGCCACAAAGAAATCGCGAAGCTGCCGTCCCTGACGGGTTTCGTAGGCGCGACTACGATCTCGGCCGCCCGTTCCGGCGGCAAGCGTAGGCGGGGCTGCAAAGGCCCGGCGGGGGTCGACGCGGCCCCGCGCGGGGCGGGCGCGGGGCGCCGAGTCGGCGCGTGCGGGCTTTCCATGTAGGCGCGCGATCCGGTCGCAGGGCGGCCGAATAGAACCACAAACATCACTGAATGTAAAGCGGGGCTTGACAAAATGGAAACAAGGGAGTACGGTTCGATCAAGGAGGTACGCCCATGGCCCCGCTCACCGGGTTCCCCACGGCCGTAATGACCACCATGACGACGGAAGCACACACCCGACTGGAACAGCTGCATCGCCAAGCCACCCACGACGCGATCGCCGCCGCAAGCAGAAAGCGCAGCCTTGCCCGCGCCCTTCGTTCGTTCGCGGCGCGACTCGAATCCGCGACTCCGACGGGAGACGTGCGCACGACCGCACGGCCGTCGGCGACGACCTCGATGGAGGTACCCGCATGACCGAAGCCGAACGAATTCGCGCGCTGGAACGAGCGGGAACGATCACCGCCGACGAAGCCGCCCGCCTGCTCGCCGTGCTCGACGACGTCGATGCGACCGATGCGGAGCTCGACGCCGTCGAGCGCGATGCGAAGCGGGTCGAGGCCGGTGCGGCCGGCACCGACGACACCCGCCCATCCGCGGACGGCGAGGCCCGCGCCGAGGCCCACGTCGATGCAGACGACGACGCGAGCGCGCACGCCGCGGCACCGCACGTCGCCCGCTGGCTCGAAGTCCACATGCTCGGCGGCGAACTCGACGTCCGCACGCGCACCGACATCGACGACGTGGTCGTCGAGCGCGGAGGCGACGCCGTCTCGCTCGAGCGGCACGGGGCCACGACGGTCCTGCGGCAGTTCGAACGCGACGGCTCGTGGCTCGAACAGCTGACCTCCGGCAAGGCCAAGACCGACATCGCCGTGGCCGTGCCTCCGGGCACGGGCGTCGATCTCGACGTCAAGGCCGGCGAGGTCAGGGTCGGCGAGGTCGCGTTCCTGAAGGCCGACATGCTCGCCGGCGAACTCACCGTGAAGCGCACCGAGGGCATCGACGTCCGCATGCGCGCCGGCGAGCTCACCGCCACGCTCCGCCCCACCGAGGGGGAGCACCGGGTGACGATGACCGCCGGCGAGGCCAAGCTTCGCTTCGCCGAAGGCAGCGACGTCACCGTCGACGCGCGCGTATCGATGGGCGAACTCGCCCTCGGATCGGAGCTGGGCAGCTCCGGCAGCGGCCTGTCGACGTCCCGCACCGTCACCTTCGGATCGGGAGCGGCCACCCTCAAGGCCAGCGCTTCGGCGGGACGCCTCTCGATTCGCCACGCGAAACCGCGCGCGGCCGATTCCGCCCAGGAGGTCGAACATGCCTGACGTTCCCGGAACCGCACCCGGCGGTGCGCCCGCCACCGACGCGCGCGACGCTCGACGCCGTGTACTCGACCTCCTCGAGGCCGGTCGCATCGGAGCCGAGATCGCCACCGACATGCTGCGCGTCGTATCCGACAACGTCGATGCCGCCGGCGCCAAGGAGCGCACGCGCATCCTCGGCCTCGTCGAAGGCGACGTGCTCGCCCCCGAACAGGCGCTGACGCTGCTCCGCACGCTGGCTCCCTCCAGCAAGACGTCCGCCCGCGACGCCGGGGCCCGCGCGGTGATGGGCGGGAGCGCGAGCGCCGCGGCGCACGTCGCGGCCACCCGCACGGCCGAAGACGTCGGCGGCGCCGCCCGCCGCGGCGGCATCGCGCAGACGCTCAAGATCACGATCGACGCCAAGAACCGCGGCGACACGGGGAAGAACGCCAAGATCCGCGTCAACGTCCCGCTGTCGCTGGCGCGCTTCGCGGCACGATTCATGCCCGCGGACGCCCAGCAGCAGCTCAACGCCCAGGGGATCGATCTCGGCGAGATCCTGCAGCAACTCGGCGACGAGGTGCCCGACGGACCGCTCGTCGACATCGACGCCGACGAGGGCGACACGAAGGCCCGCATCCTCGTCGAGGTCGTGTGACCGTGGCCGCCCTTCCGAAGCGCGTCGCGGGTCTGCCCGCCGTGCTCCGGCCGCGCATGCTCACCTTCGAGCTGGATCTCCGGAACGGCCGCACGCGGCCGTTCCGGATCCGGTGGGCGATGCCCCTGTGGGCGATCGAGCAGATCCTGACGTTCGCGCTTCGCATGGCACCGCTGGCCGCCCCGCTCGCTGCCGCGGCCGCCGAGCGGGTCGCGCCGAGCAGGGCGCCGAAGGTCCGTCGCGCGATGGAGAAGCTCGGCGCGCGGCGCGGCGCGACCCCGTGGCTCGACACGCTCCGGGCGATGATCGACGCGCCCGAGGATCTGCTCGCCCTCCCCGACGGCCTTCCGTACGTGTCGGTCGAAACCGACGACGTGCGCCTCGTCATCGGGCGCTGGTAGCCTTCCGGCGCCCGTCGCACCGGTCGCGCCCGTCGCGCCCGTCGCGCCCGTCGCACCCCGCGCGCCCGCCGCGTCCGTCGCGCCTGCCGCACCCGCCCCACCGGCCGCGCTAGCCACACCGCCCCCGCGAGCCACGCCCGGGACCCACCCGCGACCCGAACGCCACCCCCGATCGCAGCTTCCCCCCCGCAGGAGAGCCCATGCCCACCGAACCGCCGTACGCCCAGCTTCCGCGCCTTCCCATGCCGACGCGGTGCCCCGCCACGGGAGCGCCGATGGAGGTCAGCGAACTGCACTGCCCGACCAGCGGCGTGACCGTGCGCGGTCGCTTCCAGCCCAACGAGTTCGCGCTGCTGACCGACGAGCACCTCGATTTCATGCGGCTCTTCGTCAAGACGCGCGGCAACCTGAAGGAGATCGAGCGCATCCTCGAGCTGAGCTACCCCACCGTACGCAACCGCTTCGAGAGCCTGTTGCGCGCGCTGGGCTACGTGGCCGACGAACAGGAAGAGCTGCGCACCGCCCGCGAAGACGTCCTCGACAAGCTCGAGCGCGGCGAGATCGACGCCGACGCGGCGGCCCAGGCCTTCGCCGAGCTCAAGGATCGATGAACCCGCCCGGGGTGCCGGAGCGGCCCCGGGCGACGGCTGGCATCCGAGATCGACCGGCGCGTGGCGGATGACCTGCGCGCACCCCGCTTAGGATTGGTGCGCGCTGCTTTACAGCCTTCCTGAACGCGGCTCGTATACTGCGTGGCGATGAGCGATTTCTACCAGGTCCTGGGCGTGGACCGCGACGCCGATGCCAAGACGATCAAGTCGGCGTACCGCAAGCTCGCGCTCCAATACCACCCCGACCGAAACCCCGGCGACGATGCGGCCGAAGAGAAGTTCAAGCAGATCAACGAAGCCTACGCGGTGCTCTCGGACGACGAGAAGCGCCAGCGCTACGACCGCTTCGGGAGCGCCGAGGGGGGCGCGCAGTTCAGCGGGGACATCTTCGACATCTTCGCGTCGGTGTTCGGCGGCGGCTTCGCGGCCGGCGGCGGGCGGACCAGCCGTGGGCAGGCGGGCGAGGACCTCGAGACCGAGCTGACGATCACGCTCGAGCAGGCGCGCGCCGGCGAGACGGTGCCCGTGAGCGTGCGCCGCCTCACCACGTGCGACCGCTGCAAGGGCGACCGCGCCGACCCGGACGGCTCGGGCCGCACGACCTGCGGAACCTGCGGCGGGCGCGGCCAGGTGCGCGCGCAGGCGCAGTCGCTGTTCGGCACGGTGATGACGGCGCGCGCCTGCCCGACCTGCCACGGCCTCGGCGACGTCATCGAGGACCCCTGCGGGCGTTGCGAAGGGCGCGGCCGTGTCGAGGAGACCGCCGCGATCGACGTCGACCTGCCGCGCGGGATCGACGGCGGGTATCGCCTGCGCATCCCCCGGCAGGGGAACGCCGGCGTCGACGGCGGCCCGAGCGGCGACCTGTACGTCTACATCGAGATGGAGCCGCACGGCTTCCTGCGCCGCGACGGCGACGACCTGCGCTTCGAGCTTCGGGTCGGGCTCGCGCAGGCGGCGCTGGGCAGCTCGTTCGAAGTGCCCACGCTCGACGGCCCCGAGGTCCTCGAGATCCCCGCGGGCACGCAGGCCGGGCGCGAGTTCCGCCTCTCCGGCAAGGGGATGCCCCGGCTCCGCCGGGTCGGCATGGGCGACCAGGTGGTGTCGGTGCGGGTGGCGACGCCCACCAAGCTGTCGGCGCGTGCCCGCGAACTGCTCGAGGCCTACGCCGAAGAGGTCGGCGAGGAGATCGAGGAGAAGGCGACGCTCAAGGACCGGATCCAGGGGCTCTTCGGGCGGGGACGCAAGGCCGGCGGCGAGAGCGACGAGACGAAGGTGGCCGCCTCCGACGGTTGAGCCGGCCCTGTCGAGAACCCTCCGTTCAGGCGTGCTCCGTCGCGTCCCGCTCGGCGGCCACGCCGTCGAGCCACGCGGCGAGCTCGTCGACGACGTCCGGCGCGAGCGCGCGGAAGACGCGGTCGACGCCGTGGCGCGCCTCCTTCCGGAACCAGGTGCGCTGCCGCTTGGCGTACTGACGGGTGGCGAGCTCCACGGCCGCCTTGGCCGCGTCCAGGTCGATCTCGCCGCGCAGGTGCTCGGCGACCTCCTTGGTGCCGATCGCCTGCAGCGCCGTTGGGAGCGCATCGTGCCGGGAGGCCAGGCGACGAACCTCGTCGACCAGGCCCGCATCGAACATCGCCGCGGTGCGCGCCGCGATGCGCGGCTCGAGCGCGTCCATCGAGGGCAGCAGGACCGCGAAGCGAACCTCGAAGGGCGGGCGCCGAAACCCGAACGAGGAGGGCGGGCGGCCGGTGCGCTCGAGCACCTCGAGCGCACGGATCACGCGCCGCGGGTTGCGCTGGGCCCGGGCGGCGTCGGGCGGCGACGCCGCCTCGAGCTCGGCGACGAGGGGCTCGAGCCCCTCGCGCTCGAGCCGCTCCCAGAGCGAGGCCTGCACGTCGGGATCGGCGGCGGGAACCGTCGGGACGCCGCGCACGAGCGCCTGCAGGTAGAAGCCCGTGCCGCCGACCACGAACGGGATGCGCCCGCGGGCGCGCACGTCGCGGACCGCGGCGATCGCGTGGTCGGTCCAGTCGGCGATGCTGAAGGCCGTGTCGGCGTCGACGAGGTCGATGGCGTGGTGCGGCACCGCACGGCGGTCGGCGGCGGTGGGCTTGGCGGTGCCGATGTCCATCCCGCGGTAGACCTGCATCGCGTCCGCCACGACGATCTCGACGTCGCCGCGCCGCTGCGCGAGTTCGAGCGCGGCCGCGCTCTTGCCCGATGCGGTGGGGCCGCCGAGCGCCGGCCCAACTTCATCGTCATCCTCGTCGACACCCTCCGTGCGGATTACATGGGAGCGTACGGATTCGAGGGCAGCGTGACGCCCAACCTCGATGCACTCGCGGCGCGGGGTGCACTCGTGCGAATTGCACCGAGCTTAAAGG
>CBDUCW010000095.1:0-8344 GCA_965365745.1 uncultured Trueperaceae bacterium | reverse complement strand
TCTGGGCGGTGCGCGGCAACACCGACGGCCGCGACTGGCGCGAGCTCTTCGAGGGCACCGGCGTGCGGCCCCTGGAGCCGACGATCGTCGCTCCGAGACGCCGGATGGCGCAGGCGCGGCGACCGACATCGACCCGGCGAGCCTCGATCCCGACGCCGTCGAGACGTGGCTTCGCCGCCGGCACCGCGCGCAGCTCGCTCGCTTGGCCGCGGCCGTGCACGCGGCGACGGGCGGGCGCGAGCCGGCGGCGCGGCGGCGCGAGCTGGAAGAGGAGCGGACGGCGCTGCGAGCGGCCGCCGAGGCCGCCAACGAGGCGCTGGCGGCCGCCGAGCGTCGCCTCGAGTCGGCGACGGCCGAGGCCGC
This sequence comes from uncultured Trueperaceae bacterium, assembly GCA_965365745.1. Classification (GTDB taxonomy): domain Bacteria; phylum Deinococcota; class Deinococci; order Deinococcales; family Trueperaceae; genus CBDUCW01. The sequence goes on along the minus strand of CBDUCW010000095.1, from coordinate 7,981 downwards.
GTCGATGCGCGAGCGGCTCGACGACGCCGATGCGGACGTCGCCTCGGCGCGGGACGCCGTCGACGCGGCCCTCGCGCGGTCGGGCTTCGCGGATCGCGAGGCCGTGACCGCCGCCCGGCTCGAACCGGGCGAACGAACGGCGCTCGAGGCCGCGCGCGACGCGTGGGAGGCGCGGCGCAGCGAGGCCGAGCGCAGCAGGAACGAGGCCGAGGCGACCCTGGACGGGGCGAGCTACGACGCCGATGCCCACGAGGCGGCGCGCCGACGGCGGACCGAGCTGCGCACGACCCGCGACACCGCCCAGGCGAAGCGCGGGAGCCTCGAGGGCGAGCTGGGGCGCATCGACGAGCAGCTCGAGAAGGCCAAGGAGCTGCGCGAGGAGCGCCGTGCCGCCGAAGGCCGACTCGATCTCTACCGCACGCTGCACACGGATTTGCGCAGCAACAACTTCCCGGCGTACCTGATGGCACGGGTGCAGCAGCGGCTCGCGGCGCACGCCTCGTCGATCGTGCGCGGCGTAACCGACGGGCGCTACGACCTACGCCTCGTCGACGACGAGTTCCACGTGCGCGACGCCTGGGCCGGCGGCGAGTCGCGGAGCGCCCGCACGCTTTCGGGGGGCGAGACCTTCATCGCCAGCCTGGCCCTCGCGCTCGCGCTCAGCGACACGCTCGCCGGGTCGCGCCGACTCGGCGCCCTGTTCCTCGACGAGGGCTTCGGGACGCTCGACCGCGAAGCGCTGGACGCGGTCGCCGGGGTGCTCGAGAGCCTGGCCAGCGACGGGCGCATCGTCGGGATCATCACGCACGTCACCGAACTGACCGAACGGATGCCGGCGCGGCTGCGCGTGGAGAAGGGCCCCGAGGGCTCGACCGTCGCCTGGGACGTCTAGCGCGCCTCGACCCCGGCCGCGCGGACGATCTGCGTCTCCGGGCGGAAGGCGGCCCAGGCGAACCACAGGGTCGCGTCGTGCAGGATCGGCTCGAGGCGCGTGCCGCGCAGGGGGCCGTCGACCGCCTCGCCCCGGATCGACCAGCGGCTGCCGGTCTCGGTGTCGACGACGCCGTCCCCGCGGCGCTCGAAGCGCAGCGTTCGCCCGTCGACCCGGCGGTCGAAGACGGCGGCGGCGCCAACGTCGGCGCCGTCGGCGATCCGGCCGGCGTCGAGCGCCGAGGCGACGCCCGGCTGCCACACCGCGACGAAGGGCACGTCGTTCACCTCGCCCTCGACCACGCCGGCGGCGCGGAGCTCGGCGAAGGGAACCGCGACGGCCGCGCCGGCGATGTCGAAGGCGGCGACGCGCGCTTTGGGAGGCAGGCGATCGTCGTCCGCCTCGATCGGGAACCACGGCGGCGTGTCGATGTCGTCGTAGCCGACGTAGGGGTTGCGGCCGTAGCTTCGGGGGAAGCCGGTATCCCGCGACAGCACGGTCGCATCCGGGGCGCTGGTGGCAGCGTCCTCGAAGGCGAGCATCGGTGCCGGGTAGCGCACCAGGCGGACCCCCGTGAGCGCCCCCACGCTGCCCGCGCCGCCGATCTGGGTCCACAGCGTGCTCGTCTCGGTGTCGAACATCAGCAGGTTGGAGTTGTAGAGCAGGCCCGAGACCCCGAACTCCACATCGACCTGATACTCGGGCGTGGCCGCTCGTTCGTGCCCGTGCTGCGCGGCATGGAGCTCCTCTAGGTCGGCCGCGATCGGCGCCGCGCGGAGCCCGGCGTTGGCCCCGCGCGCCCGCTCGAGTTGGGCCGCCGTCACCGGCACCCGCCGATCGAAGGCGAGCGCGCTGTTGCACAGCGGGCAGAAGGTCACCGCCAGCGGCACCCCGCCTACGACGTCGTTCGCGATCTCGTGCCAAGTGAGGATCTGCAGCGGGTAGATGCGCGTTTCGTCGCCCGCGGCGATGACGATCACGGGCTCGCGCGGGCCCAACCAGGCGCGCGCCGCGTCGATCGTCACGAAGCGGGGGGGCTGGGTCGGTCGTGCGGCGCCGGCGTGGTCGCCGCCGAAGCCGAGCGCCGGGATGCCGTTCGGAGCGGGGCCCCCGGCGAGCACGGCGTCGAGCGGGATCGACGCGTGCGACGTGTCGACGCCGATCGCCTCGAAGGTGCGCGACTGCGCGTGGGCCGCTGCGAGCAGCGCTTGCGCCACGATCAGCAGGGCGACGACCGCCACCGATGCGAAGCGCCTCCGGTTCGGGGAGGCGGCTGCGGGGGAGGGCGGCATGGAGTTCGGTCGATCGGCGCGCTCGAGCATGCTCGATCCTAGACACCGGCCACGGCCACGCTCGGTCAAGCCGTTGACGCGCGGCGACGCGAGGCCGTGGGCACGAGGCCCCGAAGCGGCGGAACCGGCGAGGTACCCTTGGCTGCGGCCGGCGCGCGGCGGCCCCGGGCGGCGCTCAGTCGTCGGAGGCTCCGGGGCGCTCGGCTTCGTCGCGGGCGTCGCCGAGCTGTTTGATCTCCTCGATGAAGCGGTCGACCGAGTCGAAGTCGCGGTAGACCGACAGGAAGCGGATGTAGGCGACGTCGTCGAGGTTCTTGAGGAAGTCGAGGGTGCGGCGGCCGATCTCGTCGCTGGTCACCTTGGGGGTGCCCATGTCGTCCTCGAAGCCGTAGGCGAACTCGCGGAGTTGCTTCTCGGTGACCGGCCGCTTGTTCGTGGCGATGCGCAGCTTGTCGAGCAGCTTGTCGGGGTTGAACGCCTCGAGGCGACCGGAGCGCTTCTCGACCATGAGCGCCTCGAACTGCGCACGTTCGTAGGTCGTGAACCGGCGGTGGCAGTCGCTGCACTCGCGCCGGCGGCGGATCGCGTTCCCCTCGTCGGAGGGTCGCGAGTTGACGACGCGAGTGTCGTTCGACGAGCAGTAGGGGCACTTCACCGGCCGTCGTCCTCGTCGTCCGTGCCGCGTCCGGCGGTCTCCGCGCCGCTCTCGGTCCCGCCCTCGCCGTTGCCTGCGCCGTCGCCCCCGCCGATGCCCCCGCCGTCGCCACCGCTCGCGAGGGCCGCACCGCCGTCGTCGTCGAGCTCGTCCTCGAGTTCGGAGTCGAGGTCCTCCTGGGTCACGCTGGCATCGAGCGCAGCGCGCACCTCGGGCAGCAGCGCGTCGGTCACCTGCGGGGGCGCCGGCAGGTCGACGTCGACGATCTGCGACGCGACGCCGGCGGCGGCCGGCGAGCCCAGGAACAGCGCGGTCTCGACGAGGCGACGGTCGTGCGCGGGGTCGGACGGGCCGCGCGAGGGCGAGACCACGTTGATGCGGAGCCGGCCGCGCCCCCGCGGGTCGCGCGGGTCGCGACGCGAGGACGCGCCGGCGAACCCGCCGGCCACGAAGCCCGCCACCGCCGCGCGCGCCGCCGCCATCGGCGGCGAGGTCGCATCCCGGGGCGGGCCGACGAGAACGACCCAGCCGTCGTCGAGTTGTCGCGCGGCCGCACGCAGCACCAGGAACACGCTGCGCACGTCCTCGTCGAAGAGCTCGGCGAACTCGGGCTCTCCGAGGTCGCGGAGCGGCGTGTGGGACACGTGCGCCGCCACGTGCGCGACGCCTCCGAGGCGACCGAAGATCTCGTGGACCTTGCGGAAGGCGTTGGCCACGTCGAGATGGGTCGTCATGTCGGCCTGGATCGGGATCGCCTGGCCGCCGGCTTCCTCGATCTCGGCCGCCGTGCGCGACGCGAGGGCCACGTCGCGATCGGCGCACACGACGTCGTGCCCGCGCGCGCCGAAGCCCAGCGCGACCGCACGTCCGAAGCCCTGGCCGACGTTCGTGACGAGCACGACGTCGGCGTTCGAGCCCTCGTCGGTCGAGGCGCCCGTCGCCTCGGTCGCCGCACGGGGCGCATGCACCCGGGGTGCGTAGCGCATCGGATCGAAGTCGTCCACGACGACGAGGATACGGGATGCGGAGGGGGCCGCATGGCGACTCGACGACCTGTCGGCGCGGGCGAGGTCGACCCCCGGCGGCCGTTCGGCACCGGTTTGGGTCCGCGACGCGTGGCTGCTAGACTGCGCGGCAGGACAGACTTCGTGTGCGCACGCCGCCTCACTGCCCGAGGATCCGGGGCGTTTGCGCCGTCCGTGCCTGTCAACCGACCTCGACGAAGGAGACCCCATGGCCCTCGAGCGCTGGTTCCGGCGAAGCCGACCCACGCGGGGTGACGACGACAACAGTCCGGCCGGACTGTGGATGAAGTGCGAGAACTGCGATGCGCAGGTCTACCGCAAGGACCTCGTGGGCAACGACTACCTGTGCCCCGAGTGCGGGCACCACTACCGCATGCCCGTGGACGTTCGGATCGATCTGTTGATCGACGAGGGGACCTTCGAGCGGTGGTCGGGCGATCTATCGCCCGAAGACCCGCTCGACTTCGTCGATACCAAGACGTACCCCGAACGCCTCTCCTCGTCGCAAGCCAAGACGGGGCGGCCCGACGCGATCGTCACGGGTGCCGGCGAACTCGGCGGCCACCGGGTCGCGGTCGCCGTGATGGACTACGACTTCGCGGGGGGGTCGATGGGCTCGGTCGTGGGCGAAGAGATCGCCCGCGCCGCGGAGCGGGCCGCCGACGAGGGGCGGGCTTTCATCGTCGTGACCGCCTCGGGCGGCGCCCGCATGCAGGAGGGCGCGCTCTCGCTGATGCAGATGGCGAAGACCACCGTCGCGCTCGAGCGCGTGGCGGCCGCGCGGCTCCCCTACCTCTGCGTGCTCACCGACCCCACCACCGGCGGGGTGACCGCCAGCTTCGCCACGCTGGGCGACATCATCGTGGCCGAGCCCGGGGCGCTGATCTGCTTCGCGGGTCCGCGCGTGATCGAGCAGACGATCAAGCAGGATTTGCCCGAAGGCTTCCAACGGGCCGAGTTCCTGCTCAAGAAGGGGATGGTCGACGACGTCGTGCCCCGCACCGACCTCAAGGAGCGCCTCGCGACGTACCTGACGCTCCTCGCAGCGGGCGACCCCGTGGCCGGCGCGCTCGAGGCGAGCGTCGAGGGCACGACCGCGAGCAGCAACGGCAAGGCCGACGACGAGCAGGAGGCGACGCGTGCCGCTTCCGTTTGAGAAGCCGATCGAGGACCTCGAGGCGAAGATCGCCGACATGCGGGCCTACGCCGAGGAGCAGGAGATCGACCTCGGCGAAGAGGTGGCCCTGCTCGAGCGGCGGCTCGAGAAGCTCAAGACCGACACGTTTTCGAACCTGAGCCGCTGGCAGCGGGTGCAGGTGGCCCGGGCCAGCGGTCGGCCGACCGGCATCGACTACCTGCAGGATGCCTTCGAGGAGTTCACCGAGCTCCACGGCGACCGCACGCTCGGCGACGATCCCGCGATCGTATCGGGGCTCGCCCGCCTCGACGGACGCGCCGTCGTGGTCATCGCCCAGCAGAAGGGCCGCGACACCAAGGAGAACATCCACCGAAACTTCGGCATGGCGCATCCCTCCGGCTACCGCAAGGCGATGCGCATGTTCGACCTCGCCGACAAGTTCGGACTGCCGGTGGTCACATTGATCGACACCCCCGGCGCCTACCCCGGCATCGCCGCAGAGGAGCAGGGGCAGGCCTGGGTGATCGCCGCCTCGATCCAGCGGATGAGCCGCCTCGAGGTGCCCGCCGTCGCCGTGGTCATCGGCGAGGGCGGCTCGGGGGGCGCCTTGGCGATCGGCGTGGCGAACCGCGTGCTGATCCTCGAGAACGCGACCTACTCGGTGATCAGCCCCGAGTCCTGCGCCGCGATCCTGTGGCGCGACGCCGGCGAGGGGCCGAAGGCCGCCGAAGCGCTGAAGTTGACCGCGCACGACCTGCTCGAGGTGGGCGTGGTCGACCGCGTGATCGACGAGCCCGTGGGCGGCGCGCACAAGGACCGCGAGGCGACCATCGCCGCCGTGCGCGCGGTGCTGGCCGAGGAGCTCGAGGCGCTCGCCGGCCGGCCGCCACGGACCCTCCTCGAGGATCGTCGCAGCCGCTTCCGGATGCTGGGACGCTTCACCGACAACGCCGCCTGAGCGAACGAACGGGCTCGTAGCTCGGCGCCGGCGTCGTCAGCCCGACGACGCCGCCCGTCGGAGTTCGGCGACGGCGTTCGCGATGTCGGCGGAACCGAAGATCGCACTGCCGGCCACCAGGATCTCGGCGCCGGCCTCCACCGCACGGGCCGCCGTCGCGTGACCGATGCCGCCGTCGACCTCGATCGCGCAGGCGGGGTTGCGGCGATCCCGCATCTCCGCGATGCGGCGCAGCCGTTCGTCGGTGCCGGGGATGTAGGCCTGCCCGCCGAAGCCGGGGTTCACGCTCATGGCCAGCACGAGGTCGAGCGAGGGGAGGGCGTCCTCGAGCACGTCGAGGGGCGTCAGCGGGTTGAGCGCGAGGCCCCGGTCGACGCCGAGATCGGCCAGCTGCTGCAACGTGCGGTGCAGGTGGGGGCTGACCTCGGCGTGGACGGTGAGTCCGTCCGCGCCGGCCGCTTCGTAGTCCGCAAGGTAGCGCTCGGGTTCGACGATCATGAGGTGCACGTCGAGGTAGAGGTCGGTTGCGGCTCGGGCGGCTTCGACCACGACCGGCCCGAAGCTGAGGTTGGGCACGAAGCGACCGTCCATGACGTCGACGTGGATGAGGTCGGCGCCGGCGGCCTCGGCCGCGGCGATCTGCTCGGCGAGACGCCCGAAGTCGGCGGCGAGGATGGACGGTGCGATGCGGACGGGGCGGTCGGCGGGCATGGCGCGGAGTATAGCAGCGGGCCCGACGCGAATAGCTTGAGCGATCTTGTAAACTTGGACCGTGAGGCGCCGTGGTTTGGCGCCGTGGTTTGGCGCTGCGGTGTGGCGCCGAGGGTCGGCGCCCGGAAAGCCGCGCCGGACCCCGGACACGGGCCGCGCGCGCCGCTACACTTGACGTGCACGCAGAGGGCCGGCGGAGGCCATCGCCGCACCGCCGCCTCTCTGCGATCCGATCCCGTCCCTCTCCGGCGGCCTCGCGCCGTCGCACGTTCCCGTCTCCGGAGGATCCCATGGCCGACTACGCGAATCCCGACGTTCTCGTCAGTACCGACTGGGTGCTCGACCACCACGACGACGACGGCGTCAAGCTCGTCGAAGTCGACGAAGATGTCCTGCTCTACGAACAAGGGCACATCTCGGGTGCCGTCAAGGTCGACTGGCACACCGAGCTGCAGCGCCCCGACGTTCGCGACTTCATCGACGAGGCGGGCTTCGCCGAGCTGATGGCGTCGAAGGGCCTGTCGAACGACGACACCCTGGTGCTCTACGGCGACAAGTCGAACTGGTGGGCCGCCTACGCGCTGTGGTTCTTCAAGTACAACGGCCACGCCGACGTTCGCCTGATGAACGGCGGGCGCCAGAAGTGGGTGGCCGAGGGCAAACCGCTGACGCAGGACAAGCCTCGCCCGCCGCGCGGCAGCTACGCGGTTCCGTACCGCGACGCCTCGATCCGCGCGTTCTCGGCCGACGTGCTGCAGCACCTGCTCAAGGTCAAGGACGGCACCGGCGCCCTGGTCGACGTGCGCAGTCCGGAGGAGTTCTCGGGCGAGAAGCTGCACATGCCCGAGTACCCCCAGGAGGGTGCGCTGCGCGGCGGCCACATCCCGGGCGCGCAGAACATCCCCTGGGCCCAGGCGGTGAACGAGGACGGCACCTTCAAGAGCGCCGATGAACTCGCCGAGCTGTACGGCGGCAAGCAGGTGGACCGCGACAAGGACGTCGTCGCGTACTGCCGCATCGCCGAGCGGAGCAGCCACACGTGGTTCGTGCTCAAGTACCTGCTGGGCTACCCGCGGGTGCGCAACTACGACGGAAGCTGGACCGAGTGGGGCAACATGGTCGGCGTGCCGATCGAGCAGGGGAGCTGAGGGCCCCGAAGCGAAGTGGGTCCCCTCGCAGCCGTTGCACACACGATCCCGGCGCCAAACGGCGCCGGGATCGGTCGGTGGGGATGCGGGTCTGCGCGTGCGGGCGGGCGCCGCAGGGCGCCG
>CBDUCW010000094.1:0-8347 GCA_965365745.1 uncultured Trueperaceae bacterium | reverse complement strand
TTTCGGTTGGAGGTCTTCATGCTTCGCGCCCCCCGACCAGGCGGATCTGCAGGAACGAGAAGATCGCAGCGATGATCGCGACGGTGTAGGCGATCGCCGACGCGTAGCCGAAGTTGAACGAACGGAAGCCCTGCTTGTACAGGTACGTCACCAGCGTCTCGGTCGCTCCGCCGGGCCCGGTGTCGGTGATCAGCCACGGCTCGGTGAAGAGCTGCAGCGTCCCGATGGTGGACAGCACGAAGGTGAACAGCAGCACGGGGCGGAGCAGGGGGAGCGTGATCGACCAGAACTGCTGGAAGTCGCCTGCGCCGTCGATCTTGGCCGCCTCGTAGAGCGTCTGGGGAATCGCATTGATTCCCGAGAGCAGGATGATCGCGTTGTAACCGGTCCAGCGCCACACCAAGGCGATCATGATCGTCACCATCGCCGGGGTGGCCTGGAACAGCCAGTCGACCGACGGCAATCCGACCACCGACAGGGCGTAGTTGAGCACGCCGGCCTCGCTGTTGAAGATCAGCCGGAACACCGCCGAGTAGGGGACGGCGCCCAGCACGAGCGGGGCGAAGAAGGCGAAGCGGAACAACCCCTTGGCGCGGAGCAGATCGCTGGAGAAGGCCACGGCGAGCGCCGTGGCGAGCGCCAGCATGATCGGCACCTGCACCACGAGGATCAGCATCGTGTTGCCGAGCGCCTCCCAGAAGAACGAGTCCTGGACGAGGCGGCCCCAATTGAAGCCGGGTTGGAACGTCCACGGTCGCACGCGCGTGTTCACGAACGACAGGACGAAGGAATAGCCGATCGGATAGACCCAGAACAGGGCGAAGAAGAGAAAGAAGGGGCTGAGGAAGAGATAGGGGGTCAGCTTGCGCCCCCACCGAACTCTCGTTCGCGCGGCGGGGGCCGAGGGGCTGCCTCGGTCGGTTCGCGTGCTCATGCGGGCTCCCTAGGCTCGAGCAGGGGTGGATCGGTTCGGTGGTTGGACGCGCTCGCCCCTTGGGCGTCCGGGGCGAAGCTCACGTGGCGTCGACGCGACGCGCGCATCCCGATGCAGGGCGGAGGGCGCCGAAGCGCCCTCCGTTCCGGCTCCGCCCGGAGGCGGAGGTCGAAGCGTCGCAGCGCTCAGTCGGCGACGGGTACGCCGGTCGCCTGCGAGATCTGACGCGCGGCCCGATCGAGCGCGGCCTGGGCGCTGTCGAAGTTGCCGTCGAGGAATTCGCTCACCGTCGCGGTCATCACGTTGCGAGCCTCCTCGAAGAACTGGCTGCCCACGACCGGCGGGACGTCGCCGAGCGTTCCGAGGATCAGATCCCACACTTCCTGGCCGCCGAAGTACTCGACCGGGCGAGCGACGGCGTCGCTGCCGACGAGTTCGAGCAGCGAGGGGGTGAGGCCGTACTCGAACAGGATCTCGACCTGGTTGTCGGCGTCGGCAAGGGCATTCACGACGAAGTCGTAGGCGAGCTCGGGGTTCTGCGAGGAGCTCGGGATCGCGAGGGCGGAGCCGCCGATGTTGCTCGCGCGGACGCCGCCGGGCTCGAGCGCGGGGGTGAGGTACACGCCCCAACTGCCCGCCTGGTCGGGCGCTTCGGCCTGGATCACGCCGCCGTACCAGCTGCCGAAGAGCGCGCTTCCGGCGGTGCTGTTCTGGACGTACTGGATCTGCTCGCCCCAGCCGCCGGCATGGAGGACGTCGGCGTCCCAGAGCATCTTCATCGTTTCCATCGCCTGCACGCAGCCGGGCTGGGCGACGGTGACTTCGCTGACGTCGTTGTCGAAGTAGAAGCAGCCGGCCTGGTTGGCGAGCATGCGGAACCACTCGTCGTCGGCGCCCTTGGCGATCGTGGCCATCTTGACGTTGCCGTCGAAGGCCTCGTTGAGCAGGGCGCCGGCGTCGGCGAAGTCGCTCCACGTGGCGATGTCGTTCGGGTCGATGCCGGCCTGCTCGTAGAGGTCGCGGCGGTAGAAGACGGCCGTGGGACCCGAATCGTACGGAACCGCGTACATCGCATCGCCGACGGTGAGCTCGGCCCACTTGAAGTCGGGGAAGAGCGGACGAAGGTCGTCGCCGCCGAGCGTGGTCAGGTCGGTGAAGCAGTCGGGGAACTGCGACCAGAAGACCTGCGCCTCGTTGTTCTCGACGAGGTAGACGTCGGGCATGTTGAAGCCGCCGGCCGCGCAGCCCGCGAGGCCGCGGTCGTAGACGTTCTGGTTGCCGAGGTCCTCGATGACCACGTCGACGCCGGGGTGCATCTCCTGGAAGCTGTCGACGGTGCTCTCGAGGGCGGCCTTGTTGATGTCCCACACCCACACGGTGAGGGTCTGCGAGCTGGCCACCCCGAAGGCGAGGAGGGCGACGAGCAGGACGGCGAGGCGGGAGACGAGGGAAAGGGAACGGTGCATGAATACCTCCGAGCGCAGGGGCGCTCGAGTCGAGGAGCGAGGGTCCGAACGGCGTCTTCGGGTCCAAACCTCCATTCGCGGGTACCGCACGCGCCGGAGCCCGATCGAACGAGCGCACGAGCGTGGCCGTGCGTTCGCCGAAACCCAGGTCCGGGCGGCGCTAGCAAGATTCGACTGACACGTGTCAGTAATGTAGAGCCGAGGCCTCGGCGATGTCAACCGGTGCGCCCAGCAGCCGGGCGCCGCCCCGCCCGGAGCGGCACCCCAGCGACGCGCCTAGGGCCCGTGGTCTAGAGATCGTCGCCTAGAGCCCGTGGTCTAGAGCCCGTCGTCCTCGAGGATCGCGTCGAGGACCGGTCCGCGCAGGAGGCCCTGGTAGACGCCCTCGACCGTCAGCTCGCGGGCGTCGACCTCGGTGACCGGGTAGTCGGGGTTGTGGGGCCGGAGCGCGTAGGAGCGGTCGCTGAGCTTGTCGAGGTACTTGAGCGTGACGTCGCTGTCGTCGACGCGGACGGCGCAGATCTCGCCCGAGCGACCCGGCATGCGCTTGTCGAAGAGCACGACGTCGCCGTCCTGGATCAGATCGGCCATCGAATCGCCCTGCACGCGGAGGGCGAAGCTCCGCTCGCGAAGTCCGTGCAGCGGCAAGTAGGCCTCGGCGTGGGCCACCGCTTCGGAGAGCGGACCCGCGGGGATCGCCCCGAGCACGGGGATCCCCGTGGCCCCGACGGGCAATTCGAGGCGCGGGGAGCGGCCGCGTCCCCGGCTCTCGAACACGAGGTACCCCTTCTTGTGGAGCGCCTCGAGGTGCTGCTTCAGCGACACGTAGTGCAGTTCGAGATCGCGGGCGAAGTCCGCGAGTTCGGGGGTGTCGCCGTGGCGCCCGTAGTAGTCGCGGAGACGGTCGTAGACCGTCCGTTGCATGGCGCTGAGTTCTTGCAAGCCGGGCATGATGCCTTAAATATTAAGGAATCCGTCGAACGGTGTCAACCCGGCGGGGCCCCGGGGGAGGGCGCCCGCGGGGCGCCGCCCGAGCCCCTGCGCGGGTCCGCGCATGCATGAAGATGTGTAATGGATGAGTTTTGTCGTCCAGAACACCAAGGAGGGGTAGACAACGGGGCAAGTAGCCTGCTATACTTTCTGTAGTTGGTTCGTGGCCAAGCCACGCGCCCGTGAGTTCTTGTGTCTGAAACGCACCTTTCCTGACAAACGGATTGCGCTCTTCACCACCTCGTTGTGGCCCGGGAGCGCCCCCGCAAGGAAGCGCGACGGCACCCCTCACCGTCTCCCGAGGCCGGCGAGCGTCTCGCATCGCAGCCGCGTCCACCGAACGTCGGTACCGGCTGCACCCCGCCGCACGACCAGGAGACCGGGCGTACCGCGCACGCCATCCGGGCGGAAGCGAGCCAACCTCGCAACGACGGACGTCGGCAGCGGCGTCCCCCGCGCTCGAGCGATTCTCGCGAGCAAGGATCGACCGCAGGCGCGACCCCCTCAACAACGACTGAAGTGCACGCACCTGTCCATGTACGCACACTTCGTCAAGCTCAACGTATCGACGGAGCGCCTCACCCGCCTCCGCACCTCACGTCCCGAAGACTCTATCGCTAGCTCTGTGCGACACCTGTCGCGCAGCCGTCTGACTCCCTCCCTGCACGAGGGCCGCATGCCGTGCTGCGTCGTGCCGACGCCACGCACCGACGCCACGCGCCGACCGCGGCCGCCCGCGCTCCCCCGCCCACGAGCGGATGCGCCCGTGCGAACCCGAACCACCTGAAAGGGCGATTCCATGTTGAACACCTTCGAAGCACTCCAGACTCCCAGCAGCTGCGAGATCCCGGACATCGTTCCGCACAACCTCGCGCTGCCCACCCGCACCCTCGAGCCCGGCGACACGCTCTACGAGGCCGACCGCGACGCGGCCAGCCTCTACGTCGTGAACTTCGGCGTCCTCAAGGCCGTCGTTCCGACCAGCCTGGGGCGCGACCGCATCGCCGATCTCTACGGCGCTGGCGACGTCCTCGGCCTCGCTTCGCTCGACGGCGGACGCCACGCCGAGACCGTGACCGCGGTGCACGACGCCTGCCTCACGCCGATCGATCCGCAGCAGGCGATGAACGACCGCAAGCTGCGCGACTACATCCTCACCTCGATGGCGCGCCAGCTCCGCCGCAGCCGCGAAATGATCGATGAGGCCGAGATGCCGGTCGGCGCCCGCGTCACGCGCGCCTTCCTGCGCCTGACGAAGCAGTTCGGCCAGCCGTCCGACGAGCAGGACGACTTCATCAAGCTCCCGCTCGCGCTCACGCACGAGGACCTCGCCGATCTGACGGGCTCGAGCCGCGTCACGATCACGCGCATCCTCGGCGAGCTGCGCAACGACGGCGCCCTGCAGGGCACGCGTGGCGTCTACATGGCCAACCTCGACGGACTCGAGCAGGCCACCGACGACTACGTCATGCAGGTGCTGTAACCCAACCCCACCTCCATCTCCGAGCGTTCCGCGCCGTCCGCATGGGCGGCGCGGAACGCGTTGGGCGTCCGCGAACCCCGCCTCGTCGGGGAGCGTTCCTCGTCACGGGGCGGGGCGACCTTCGCGGCAGGGCCGGAGCTCGGACGCCGCGCCCGCCGCCGACGTCGGCCAGCACCGCACCCACACCCGGAGCGTCTCTATACTGTTCGGCAATGTTGACGTTCACGGAGACCGCAAAGGAACGCGTGCGCAGCTACCTCGAGCGCCAGGCGTCGCAGGGCGTCACTTCGCTGCGCATCGCCGGCAATCGGGCCGAGCCCAAGCTCTGGCTGGTGCGCGACGACGACCGCCAAGACGCCGACCGCAGCTTCGAGGTCGACGGCATCACCGTGCTGCTCGATCCGCTGTCGGCCGACAACCTCGAGGGGGCCACCGTCGACTTCGTCGACGGCGTGATGCAGTCCGGCTTCCGCGTGTTCTTCCCCAGCCCGAGCTGGGACGATCCCTTGGCGCAGAAGGTGCAGGACGTGCTCGACGCGCAGATCAACCCGGGCGTGGCCAGCCACGGCGGGAGCGTGAGCCTCGAGGGGGTCGACGACGGCGTGGCGATCATCCGCTTCGGGGGCGGTTGCCAGGGCTGCGGTGCCGCCGACGTGACGCTGAAGCACGGCGTGGAGCGCATGATCAAGGAGCAGGTCCCCGAGATCCGCGCCATCCGCGACGCGACCGATCACGCGGCCGGCGAGAACCCGTACTTCGCTCCGGACGCCACGACCTCCGACTCGCCGCTTGTCGACTGAGCCAAACGACGTCCGGCGAGCGCCGCCGCGCTCGGACGACGCTCGGGCCCACGGCGCGCGGGAGGACGAGGCAAGCGCGGTCGTCGCTTCGGACGGCGCCGCCGGTGCGGGCGCCGGCGGATCGGACGACGTGCTCGGCAACCACCGCGGCGAGCAGCTGACCTTCCGGCGCATCCCCGCGTCCCCCGCCGGGCCGCTGGAGGTGCGCGCGCTCTACATCCCGGGCGACGGCCCGCCGCCGCGGCATTCGCACCCCAACCAGGACGTGTCCTTCGACGTGATCGAGGGGGCGCTCCGCGTGTGGGTCGCCGACGACGAGCCCTTCGTCGCGGCGGCGGGCGACCGCTTCGAGATTCCGGCCGGCACCGTGTACGCCGTCGCCCCGGAGGGCGACGAGCCGTGCCGATTCGACCGGCGCATCGATCCGGCCCTGCGCAGCGAGCTGCTGTTCCGGCGTCTGTGGCGGCTCAATGCCGATCGCCCCGCGCGGATCGGCGAGGTCGCCCGCGTGCTGCTGCGGCATCGACGCGAATACCGGCTCGAGCGACCGCCCGGGTGGATGCAACGCCCGCTCTTCGCCGCGCTGGCGGCGATCGACGTCGTGCAGGGGTGGCTGCGCCGGTCCTAGGCAGCGGCCGAGGCGCGCCCTTCGGCGAGGGCCTCGGTGACCAACTGGCGCAGGTTCTTGCCCGTGAGCGGCTTGTTGACGACGCGGGCCGGCGTCAGATCGGCGATCGCGGGGGCGACTTCGCTCGGTTCGAGGGAGGTCATGACGACGGCCGGGACGCCCGCGAGCCGTTCGAGGCGCCGAACGCGTCGGAGCACGTCGAGCCCGCTCATGAAGGGCATTTGGACGTCGAGGAAGAACAGCGCCGGCGTGCTCGACTGGAGGAAGGTCAAGGCCTCGTGGCCGTTCCGCGCCACGGTGACCTCGTAGTTCATCGCGGTGAGCACCATCTCCATGACGCGCAGATGGCCCTCGTTGTCGTCCGCGACCAGGATGAGGGGACGCTCCATCGGTGCCATGGAGGGATCCTATGGGGTGCCCGCTTACAGTCTTCTTATGCAGCTCGGGCGGCCACCCGGCGTCCGCCCGCCGGCCGTCGACGCTCCGCCCCCGACGTCGGCCGATCGGCCGACGGGTCGAAGCCGGCGGCTACGCCACGCCGGTGCGCACGCCCGAGTCGGCCAGGTAGCTCCGGTAGGCGAGGGCGAGTCGGTCGGAGGTCAGGTGGAGCTCGGCCTGCAGATCGAGCGGCAGCAGCTCCGGGCGCTGGCTGACCACGATCCGCTCGTCCTGCGCCATGATCGTGTCCTGGAACTCGACGAAGCGAGCGTCCGGCGCCTCGAGCGCGTAGTTGCGAGCCAACAGCGCGTAGGCCACCGACGCACGCGGGCCGACCGGGGTCACCTGGATCGACATGGCGAAGATCTCGCCGCTGCCGCGCCCGTCGGCGTCGTGGTCCTCCTTGCGGAAGCGCGCCACGAGGGGGCGCAGGATCTCGTACACGTAGCGGTTCGTCACGCCGTGCCCGCGGCCGTCCGGATCGGGCTGGTAGACGTCGATCGGGGTCGACACGAGGCGGTCGTCGGAGCGCTCGACCGCGTAGTCGTTGACCTCGGCGTGGTCGGGCACGCCGAGGTAGCCCTCGTGCACCCACATGAGGTGGGAGACGTCGAGGAAGTTCTCGATCACGCGGGGCGCTTCGGCGTCGAGGCGGTAGGGCCCGCAGACCACCGTCCGGTAGTCGTCGTCGTCCGCTTCGCGCAGCCGCGGCGGATGCGGTCGGCTGCCGTCGTCGGGCGCGCGCAGGCGGACCCACACGAGCCCCTGCACCTCGCGGCACTCGTGCCGAAACGCCCGGGCCTTCGTCGGAATCCCGCGCCCCGGCGGTTGCGCCGGGATGCGCGTGCAGGCGCCGCTGCCGTCGTAGCGCCAGCCGTGGTACGGGCACTCGAGTTCGCCGTCCACGACGCGACCCAGCGACAGCGCCGAGCCGCGGTGGATGCATAGATCCTTGAACGCGACCAGGCCGGCGGGTCCGCGCCACAGCACCAGGGCCCGGCCGAGGACCGCCACGCGATGCGGCTCGTCCCCGACCTCGTCGGAGCGCGCGACGACGAGCCACTCCCGCTCCAGCACGGGATCATCGAGGGGCGGTCCGGCCTGGGCCGGGGCCACGGGGAGGCGCGCTTTCATGCGGCGGAGGCTACCACGCGGCCCCGGAGCCCAGGGAGAATGCAAACCCGTATGGCCGCATAAAGATGCACATGTTGTTGGTTCCGTGCACGAGCGCGAAGGGGCCTGCTATCTTCTGCGGGTGGTCGACGCGGCGCCGCCACCCCCCCTCCTCAGCATGCAAGCCATCACCAAGCGCTTCCCCGGCGTCTTGGCGAACGACCGCGTGAGCTTCGAGGTTCGCGCGGGCGAGGTCCATGCGCTCCTCGGGGAGAACGGCGCAGGGAAGACCACCCTGATGAACATCCTCTACGGCTTGTACCGGCCCGACGGGGGCGAGGTGCACCTGCACGGCCGGCGCGTGAGCTTTGCGTCGCCGCGCGAGGCGCGCGATGCGGGCATCGGACTGGTGGCGCAGCACTTCCACCTCGCCCGGATCAAATTCGTCGCCCAATTCGGCAACCACGGTGGCCTCGATCTGCTGAACCCAGACGG
>CBDUCW010000093.1:0-8367 GCA_965365745.1 uncultured Trueperaceae bacterium | reverse complement strand
CAGAAGCGCGTCGACCTCGACGATGGTGCCGCCACGGCCACGGTCGAACGGCTCGGCATCGTCGACTACACCAACGTGGCGCCGTTGCACTGGGGGCTCGAGCCGTGGCCCCGCACCGAACCGGGCGGGTCCGGCCGGCCGGCCGTGCGCTTCGTGCGCGGCGTGCCGACCGAGCTCAACCGGGCGCTGCTCGAGGGCGAGATCGATCTCACGCTGATCAGCAGCATCGAGTTCCTGCGCCACCGCCAGCGACTCAAGGCGCTGCCCGACTTCTCGATCAGCACGCTGGGACCGGTGTCGAGCGTCATGCTGTTCCACACGCGACCGTGGACCGAACTCGGCGGGTGCCGCATCGCCGTGACGACCGACAGCGCCACGAGCGTGGAGCTGCTGCGCGTCCTGCTCGAGGCCGACGGCATGCGCCCCGAGCTCGTGCCCGCCGCGCCCGATCTCGACGCCATGCTCGGCGCCCACGACGGCGCCCTGCTCATCGGCGATGCGGCCCTCCACGAGGGCGTGGCTCGCCGCCCCGTCGCGGGGCGCAGCCCCTACGTCACCGACCTCGGCGAGCGCTGGTACGACCTCACGCGGCTGCCGTTCACGTTCGCGGTGTGGGCGTCGCGCGACGACCGACGCCCTTCGGACCGCCTGGTGCGCGAGCTGCGGGCGGCGCGCCGGCGGGGCCTTGGGAACCTGGCGGCGGTGGCCGAGGCCGAGGCGCCCTCGGCGGGGGTGTTGCCCCGCGTGCTCGAGCGCTACCTGTCGAACTTCCGCTACCACCTCGAGCCGCCGGATCGCGACGGACTGCTCGAGTTCGGGCGGCGTGCGCTGGGGCGCCTCGCGTCGGCCGACCTGCGCTTCTGGGACGTCTAGGCGCCGCCTCGGGGTCCTGCCGCCGTTCGCGGGCGCGCCGGCGGTACACTGCTGCCTTGTGAGCCTTCCCGAGCCGACCACCCGCCTGCGCCGCGCGGACGCCGAGCGCCCCTCCGTCCCGGTGTGGCCCGGGGTGCCGACGCCGCTGGGCGCGCGCTGGGACGGAGAGGGCGTCAATTTCGCGCTCTACAGCGAGCACGCCACCCGGGTGCTCCTCTGCCTGTTCGACGACGCCGGCGACGCGGAGCCGTCGCACACGATCGAACTGCCCGAGCGAACGGGAGCGGTCTGGCACGGCTTCGTGCCCGGGCTCGAACCGGGGCAGCTCTACGGATACCGGGTCGACGGCCCCGACGCGCCGCGCGACGGGCACCTGTTCAACCCGAGCAAGCTCCTCCTCGATCCGTACGCGAAGGCGATCGGACGGCCTCTGGCGTGGCACGAGAGCCTCTACGGCTACCACCGCGGCGACGAGCCGTCCGCCGACGGGGCCGCGGCCGAGGTCGAGGCGGAGGCCGACGCCTCCGGGCGTCGCCCGCGCCTGCGCCTGAACACGCTCGACAGCGCCGCCCACGCGCCCTTGGGGGCCGTCGTCGACGACACCTTCGCCTGGGGCACCGATCTCGCCCCGAACGTGCCGTGGGAAGACACGATCATCTACGAGGCCCACGTGAAGGGGATTTCGCAGCGGCACCCCGACGTGCCCGAAGCGATTCGGGGGACCTACCTCGGTCTGGCGTCGGAGCCCGTCGTCGAGCACCTGCTGCGCCTCGGCGTCACGACGGTGCAGCTGTTGCCGGTGCAGGCCTTCGTCAACGACCACCGGCTGGTCGAGATGGGGCTGTCGAACTACTGGGGCTACAACCCGCTCGCGTACCTCGCCCCGGAGCCGAGCTATGCCAGCGGCGGCCCGGAGAGCGCCGTGCACGAGTTCAAGACGCTCGTCCGGCGGCTCCACGCCGCCGGCCTCGAGGTCATCATCGACGTCGTCTACAACCACACCGGCGAGGGCAACCACCTCGGGCCGACGCTGTCGTGGCGGGGCATCGACAACGGGAGCTACTACAAGCTGACGCCGGACGACGCCCGCTACTACATGGACTACACGGGCACCGGCAACACCCTCGACGCCGGCAACGCGTTCGTGTTGCAGCTGATCACCGACAGCCTGCGCTACTGGGTGAACGAGATGCACGTCGACGGCTTCCGCTTCGACCTCGCCTCCGCGCTCGCACGCGAGCTCTACGACGTCGACATGCTGTCGGCGTTCTTCAAGGTGATCCAGCAGGATCCCGTCCTCTCGCGGGTGAAGCTCATCGCGGAACCGTGGGACGTGGGGCCGGGCGGCTACCAGGTCGGCAACTTCCCGTGGATGTGGTGCGAGTGGAACGGGCGCTACCGCGACGCCGTGCGCGGCTACTGGCGCGGGGCCCGGGGAACGACAGGCGAGCTCGCGACGCGCGTGGCCGGGTCGTCGGACCTGTACGCGCTGTCGGGGCGCAAGCCCTACCATTCGGTCAACTTCGTCACCGCGCACGACGGCTACACGCTGCACGACCTGGTGAGCTACGACCGCAAACACAACCACGCCAACGGCGAGAAGAACCGCGACGGCCACGACCACAATCTGTCGCAGAACTGCGGCGTGGAGGGCCCGACCGACCTGCCCGAGGTGCTGCGCAAGCGCCGCACGCTCAAGCGCAGCCTGCTCGCCACGCTGATGCTTTCGCAGGGGATCCCGATGATCCTCGGGGGCGACGAACTGTCGCGGACGCAGCGCGGAAACAACAACGCGTACTGCCAGGACAACGAGATCAGCTGGTACGACTGGGAGCTCGATCCCGAGGAGGAGGACTTCCTCGCCTTCACCCGGGAACTGGTGCGCTTCCGCGCCGAGCACCCCGTGTTCCGACGTCGCAGCTTCCTCACCGGCGAGCCCAACGAGGACGGCGTAAAGGACGTTTCGTGGTGGCACCCCGACGGGCGTGAGATGGGGGCCGAGGACTGGCACGACGAGCGCCTCGGCGCGCTCGGAATGGTGCTCTGCGGGCGGGCTTGCACCGAGCTCGACGCGCGCGGAAATCGTCGCCGCGACCTCTCGCACCTGGTGCTGTTCCACAGCGACACCCTGCGGGCGTTCACGATTCCGCGGCCACCGGACGGGGAGGCGTGGCGCGTGGCGTGGTCGACCGCCCCGGACGGCGCGGCGCCGGTCCCCGGGACCCCGCTCGAGCCCGGGGTGCGGATCGAGCTCGTTCCCTACGCGTTGACGGTGCTGCAGGCGCACTGATCGGCCGGCCCCAGCTCCGGCCCTAGCTCCGGCCCTCCACCCAGGCGCTCCCCTCGCGCCGGGCGTCCCCCACGGCCTCGTCGGGCGTCGCGACCGCGTGCACGCCGCCGAAGTACATCGAGCGGTCGCGCCACACGTTGGGATCGTGCGCGGCGAGCGCCGACACGGCGTCGCGGGTGTGGCCCGGCTCGATCTCGAGCCGTTCGTCGAGGTGGAGGCGAGGCGCCTCGATCGCGTCGCGGAGCGGAAGTCCGTAGTGCAGCCGGGCGACGAGAACCTGCAGCAGCGCGGTGCGGATCCGCTTGCTGCCGCCGCTTCCGAGCGCCAGTCGGACCCGGCCGTCGGCGACGCCGAGGGTGGGCGCCATCATCGAGCCGATGCGGATCCCCGGCGGGTCGCGGTGGAAGCCCTCGGGGTGCAGATCGTCCTCGCCGAGCATGTTGTTGAGGATCACGCCGGTGCCGGGCACGACGTAGCCGCTGCCCTCCCCGTTCGACAGCGTCAGGCTGGCGGCGTTGCCGTCGCCATCGATCACGCTGATGTGCGTCGTGCCGCGCGGGAAGGTGGGCCCACCCCGGGCGGACTCGGCCCGCCGCCGCTCCTGGGCCTCCATGGCGCCGACGATCCCGGCGAGGTGCCGGGCCGATCCCGGGGCGCCGAGGTCGACGCCCTCGAGATGCTCGAGGCCGTGGGCGATCAGTTCGCCGCCCACCGATGGGGTCGGGTTCGTGAGCAGCCGGGTGCCGTGATACTCGAAGGCCAGCGGCCGGCGTTCGATCACCCGGTAGGCGGCGAGATCCTCGGTCGACAGCAGGCCGCCGGCCGCGTCCATCCGCTCGACCAAATCGGCCCCGATCGAACCCGTGTAGAAGGCATCGGCGCTGTAGGGAAGGCCCTCGAGGAACGATGCCAGCGCCGGGTTGACGAAGCGATCGCCCGCCCCCAGGTCGCTCCCGCCGGGAGCGAACAGTTCGCGCATCTGCGGCCCGAGTCGGACGATCGGGCGCAGCAGGTCGAGCACGTGCGCCTGGAAGGGGCTGAGCGGCACGCCGTCGCGTGCCAGACGGATCGCAGGCGCAACGACGTCGGCCAGCGGCAGGGTCCCCAGACGCTCGTGCACGTGCAGGAAGCCGGCCAGGCAGCCGGGCACCGCGGCTGCGCCGAGCCCGACGTGGAACTCCTGCACCGCGTTGCTGAAGCGGACGGAGATCGGTTCGAAGTCGGGCGTCGCGTCGGGATCGCGGCCGCGTCCAGGGGTGTCGACGAAGAAGTCGAACAGGTCCTCCTCGCCGTCGACGGTCCGCGCCAGCAGGAAGCCGCCGCCGCCGAGGCTCGCGAGCATCGGCTCGGCGACGGTGCTGGCGAAGCCCGCGGCCGCCGCAGCGTCGAAGGCGTTCCCGCCGGCTTCGAGGACGACCCGGGCCGCGGCCGTGACCTCGGCGTGGCCGCTGGCGACGAGGGAACGGGAGGAGGGCACGGGGGAGTATACGAACTGCGCCGTCGCCGTGGCCGCGTCGCGATGGCCGGCGCGCGCCCTCGGTCGGTCCACAGGTCGGCGCCCCGACCGCGGGGGCCGGGGCGCCGATGAGCGAGCGGACGTGCTAGGTCGAGCTCAGAACCACACGATGCGCATGTCGCGCCCGCGGTAGGTCTTGCCGTCGACGCCGCCGACCGTCACGAAGACGCGCGCGTCGCCCGAGAACATCGAGTCGACGAGCAGGAAGGCTTCGCCGTTGGCGTCGGTGACGCCGCCGTCGACGTGCGTGTCGACGGCCGTGTAGACCGACAGCGGCGCGCCGGGCACGCCGGCGCTCGAGCCGACGACGTAGACGATCATGCTGCCGAGGTTGTCGACGCGCCACTGCACGGGAGCGCCGGCGACGGGGTTGCCGTTGGCGTCGAGCGCGCGCACGGTCACCTGGACCTCGCCGACCGAGCCGTCCTCGAGCCAGGCATCGACGCCGGTGGAGGGTGCACTGGTGGTTTCCACACCGAGCACCTCGGCGGTCGCGACCTGGGCTTGGGCCAGGGCGCCGAAGGCGAAGGCGAACGCGAGTGCGAACGAAAGGAGCGCGAAACGAGTCTTCATGATGGATCCTCCTGTGCGGGAAGAAGGTGTACGCCGGCAGGCTTGAAGGCGACGCGGACGTCGTTCCCCTTGGCGAGGGTCATGATGCCCTCGCCGGGGATGGTGGCCAGGATTTCGCCGGCTTCGGTGTCGAGCATGACGTCGGTGACGGCGCCGAGATAGGCGACAGAGCGCACCGTGGCCTCGAGACCTTCGTCCTTTTGGATCAGGATCGACTCGGGGCGCAGCATCACGGTCGTCGGGCCGGGGGGGATGGCTTGGTCGTGCGCGAACGAGTAGTCGTCGATCGTGACGCGGTCGCCATCGTAGTGCGCGGCCAGGAAGTTGGCCGACCCGATGAAGTCGGCCGCGAAGCGGTTGACCGGCGCGGAGTAGAGCTCGTGGGGCGTGCCGCGCTGCTCGATGCGCCCGTCGCGGATGAGCACGATCTCGTCGCTGATCGCCAGCGCCTCTTCTTGATCGTGCGTGACGTAGACGCTGGTGATGCCGAGGCGCTGTTGCAGCTCCCGGATCTCCTCGCGCACGCGGCGACGGAGCTTGGCGTCGAGGTTCGAGAGCGGCTCGTCGAAGAGCAGGACCTTGGGCTCCATCACGAGGGCGCGAGCGAGCGCGACGCGCTGCTGCTGCCCTCCCGACAGGGCGTTGGTGGCTCGCTTTTCGAGCCCCTCCAGGCCGACCATCGCGAGCGCGTCCATCGTGCGCTGCTGGATCTCGTCGGAGGGGAGGCGTGCCACCTGGAGTCCGTAGGCGACGTTCTCGAACACGTTCATGTGCGGGAACAGCGCGTAGCTCTGGAACACCATGGTGACGCTTCGAAGGTTCGCCGGGAGCCGCGTGACGTCTTCGCCGTCGATGCGGATGCGGCCTTCGGTGGCACGCTCGAGTCCCGCGATCATCCGCAGGATGGTCGTCTTGCCGCAGCCCGAGGGGCCGAGCAGGGTCAGGAGCTCGCCGGGTTCGACCTCGAGGTCGATGTCGTCGACCGCGACGACGGTTCCGAAGCGCTTGGTGATGCCGGTGAGCGTGATCGGGGCGGCCATCAGGGTTGCACCTCCACAGCCGCGTTGCCTCGGCGGGTGAGCAGCATGAGCAGAAGGATCACGGTCAGCATGCTCACGATGAGCACGCTCCCCATCGCCGCCGCGCGTCCGAGCTGACCTTGCTCGACCCATCCGAGCAGGAGCACGGTGGCGAGCATGTTGCCGGGGCTGACCAGGAAGATGACCTGGCTCACCGCGGTCATGGCGCGGACGAAGGCGAAGATCAGTCCGCCGATCAGGGGGACGATCAGCAGGGGGACGAGGATGCGTCGGAGCGTCACGCTCGAACTCGCACGGAGCGTGGTCGAGGCCTCCTCGAGGCTTGGATCGATCTGGGCGAGGCCGGCGACGCCGCCGCGGATGGCGACCGGCATGTTGCGGAAGATGAACGCGATGACGATGATCGTCATCGTCGACGTGAGCAACCACGGGCCCACGTTGAACGCGAGGATGTAGGCGACCCCCATGACGGTTCCGGGGATCGCGAAGGAGAGCATCGAGCCGAACTCGATGAAGATGCGTCCGAAGAAGCGCTGGCGCACCACGAGGTAGGCGATCAGGAAGCCGAACAGGGCGGCCGGCACGGCGCTGATCGCGGCCGTGCGCGCGGTGTAGAGGAACACGGGCCAGCCGGCGTTCATGAAGTCGCGGTAGTGCTGCAACGTCGGCGTGTTGTTGATGCCCCAGATGCGCACGAAGGAGCCGTAGATCATCGACCCGTAGAGCGCGAGGACGGTGATCGTCCACAGCGCGAAGAGGCCGACGAGGGTTCCCTCGAGCCAGCGGGGGAGGGGGGCGAGGCGGCCGCTGCTCGGCTTGCCGGTGACGGTCACGAAGGATCCGCCCCCGAGCCAGCGTCGTTGGGCGACGAAGATGCTGAGCACGATGGCGAGCAGCACCACGCCGAGCACCGCGGCCTCGTTCTGATCGAAGCGCGCCGCGAAGGCGCTGAACACTTCGGTGGCGAGGTAGAAGCGGTCGCCGCCGAGGATGAGCGGGTTGCCGAAGTCGGCGAACGACTCGATCATCGTCAGCAGGAAGGCGTTGGCCATGGCGGGCCGCAGGAGCGGCCAGGTGATCGTACGGAACAGCGTCCAGCGGTTCGCGCCCAGCGTTTGCGAGGCCTCCTCGAGCGCGGGGTCGAGCGACGCGACCGAACCGCGGATCACGAGGTAGGCGATGGGCGTGAACGCCAGGATCTGCGCCCCGGCCACGCCGGGGAGCCCGAACAGGGCGTTGTTGCGCAGGCCGAGGATGTCGTTGCTCACGAGTCCTTGGCGGCCGAACAGGAAGATCATCGCGAAGGCCAGGATGAACGGGGGCGTGATGATCGGGAGCAGGCTCAGCGCGCCGAGCGAACGGCGCACGATGCCCGAGCGGGAGCGCTGCCCGAGGAGCGCGAAGGCGAGCCCGAGCCCCGTCACGATGGTCGAGACGACCGTCGCGAGCAGCAGGCTCGTTGGCAGGGCGCCGCGGGTGAACAGCATCAGCCCCACGAGGAGGCCGGCGAAGGCCCCGGCGACCAGGCCGAGGAGGACGCGCAGGATGCCGCGGCGGCGCAGGATCACGCCGCCGATCACGGTGCCGATCCCCGCGCTCACGAGCACGAAGAGGCGTTCCGGACGCGGGGTGTACGGGTTCTCGACGAACAGGAAGCGCGGGCTGGTCAGCGTCTCGCGTACCTTCGCGAGCGTGAACTGCCCGTCGATCCAGACGGCGTTGAGAAGCACCGATCCGAGCGGGAACAGGATGAACAGGGCGATGAACAGCCCGACGAACAGGATGCTCGAGGCGACGAACGCGTCGCTCTGGATGCGTCCCGATTCCGACAGGCCGTAGCCGCAGACGACGATCAGGGCGCACAGCGTGAGCAGCGCGCCGAAGCCGAAGGGCATGCCGGTGGCGATCAGCCAGCCGGTGCCGACGAGGAAGCCGGCGGCGGAGATCCCGGTGAGCAGATCGCCGCGCCGGGCGGTGCCCATGGGGATCGCGCTGGTGACGAGCGCGGCCAGCGCGAGGGCTGCGACGAGCCACAGGGCGACCGCGTCGAGCCGCCAAGCGTACAAGGCGGGCTC